>NZ_JAAAYH010000126.1:0-20937 GCF_018035285.1 Streptomyces sp. MK37H
TCCACGAACCGGCCGGTGCCGGGGAACATCGCGACCCGGTTGCGGGACAGCTGGTTGCGGACGACATCAACCTCACGGCCGACCACATGCTGGGTGCGGGCCGTCAGGTCGGCGACGGTGATCTCCTCCTTGAGCCGGTAGCTCTGGCCGTAGAGATCCCGCTGGGTCAGTCCGGTGAGATAGAGCACCGCCTCGCGCAGGGTCTTGGACGGAACGGTTCCGGTATGCAGGGAGACCCCGCCCACCATCTCCTTACGGTCGACGACGGCTACCCGGCGACCGAGTTTCGCGGCGGCGATGGCAGCCTTCTGGCCACCCGGCCCGGACCCGATCACAAGCATGTCAAAGTCGGTCACGGCCCGAGTCTGACATCGGATGACGCTCCGCTGGAAGAGTGAATCACCGGTCAACCCGCCCCGGGGCGGGCGGGCTTGAGGCGGGCTACTCGGCGTGGGGCCAGAGATGGCCCTGGGCATCCCGGGCCAGGGAGGTCAGGGACGCCAGCAGAACGAGGCCGACCAGCCCGGTCGGCAGGGCGGGCGCGGCCCGCGCGGCATGGGCCACCAGCAGCCCGCCCGCCGCGGCGCCCACCACCAGGCCCCCCAGCAGCGCGATGCTGAGCCGGCGCACCGTTCCGCTGCGTACCGCGTCGACCAGCACCCCGGTCAGGGTGCCGGTGAGATACGTGGTGGAGAAGCCGGGCGGCCCGACGGCCCGCACCAGACCGCTCTGGCCTCCCATGGCGAACGCGGCCGCCGCCAGCAGCCCGAGCTGCAGGCCACCGGCGGGGTGGCCGTCGGCGGACGCCCACACCGCCCAGAGCCCGCCGAGCACGAGCAGTTCCACCGTGAGCGCGCACCGGGCCCGCAGGGCCGGCCGGGGGCCGCGGACGATCCGGCCGCTGACCAGCGCGCCCACGATGTATCCGCCCATGGCGACCGCGGAGTCCCGGGCGAGGGCGGCGTCCAGGGACGCGGTGGACATGCCGAGCAGGGAGAGATTGGCGGTCATGACGCTGGTGAAGACGCCGCCCAGGGCCAGAAAACTGATCGCGTCCATCGCCCCGGTCGCCACGGTCAGCGCGACGGCGGCCACCGCTCCCCCGGAACCGCAGGCCCGGCCCGGGTGTCGTGCTTTCGGTGCGGGGTCGGTGTCGCTCTCTTCGGCCATCGGCAACCCTCCGGCCACCTCGGGTGCCCGGGGGCGGCCCACCGGAAACAGCGTCCCCGGGGGCGCCGGGGTTCACGACCCGGCCGGGGTGCCGGGCTTCAGTCCCCGGTCGACACGCCGGGGCGTCAGGAGCCGGCCGGTGCGGCGGACGCCTGCCGCTGCCGGTGTTTCGCGGCCTTGGCGCTGTTGCCGCACAGCCGCATGGAGCACCACCGGCGCCTTCTGCCCGGTGTGGGGTCGAGGTAGATCATGGTGCACAGCGAGGAGTCGCACGCCCGCAGCGCCCCGCGCCGCTCCGGGTCGCCGAGCACCGCTATGAGGTCGCGGACGACGATCGACTGCAGCTCCCGCCCGGTCAGCGGACGATCGGCGCCGTCCACCTCGGCCCCGGTGCCGGTGGCCCTCAGCACCGGCTGCGGCGGGGCGGGGCGCGCCCGGTCGTTGAGCAGCGCGACGGACGCGGCGGCCGGGGCCCGGCCGTGGACGACCGCCGCCACCACGTCGTACGCCGCCTCGCGCAGCGTCCGCAGCTCGGTGAGGAGCTCCTCGGTGACGGCCTCGTCGTGGAGCCGCAACCCGACGCCGTCGCACCACTCCCGCAGCCGGTCGAGGGTGCCGAGGCGCTCGATCGGGGTGCTGCCGCGCCGCCCGAGGGAGGCGACGAAGTTCAGGGCGAGGCTGCCGGCGTCGAAGCGCAGTGCCCGCAGCCGAGCGGTGACCCGCGGCCGCGGGACCTGCTCCGTCGAGGAATCCATGTGAATATAGTAACTGTCTGAAGGGTTACTAAGCGTCTGAGAACGAGGGGACATCATGCGGATCGCGATCATCGGCGCGGGTGGCGTCGGCGGATACTTCGGCGCGCGGCTCGCCGCGGCGGGGGACGAGGTCAGCTTCGTGGCCCGGGGCCGCCATCTCGCGGCGATCCGGGAGAAGGGCCTGACGGTGCGCAGCCCGCTGGGGGATCTGCGGGTCCCGTCCGAGGCGGTCGTGCCGACGGTCTCCGACCTCGAGACCCCGGACCTCGTCATGGTGGCGGTGAAGCTGTGGGACACCGAGGACGTCGCCCGGCAGCTGGCGCCCCTCGCCGAGAGCGGCGCCGCCGTCGTGTCGTTCCAGAACGGGGTCCAGAAGGATACGGAGCTGCGGCGCCATCTGCCTGCGGGGTCGGTCCTCGGCGGAGTCGGCTACATCTCGGCGTTCATCGAGGAGCCCGGGGTGGTGGTGCACAACGGCACGCTGCAGCGGCTGGTGTTCGGGGAGTACGACCGCAAGGAGTCCCCGCGCGCCCGCCACTTCCTCGACCGCTGTCTCGCGGCCGGTGTCGACGCCGAGATCAGCGGGGACATCGAGCGCACCATCTGGGAGAAGTTCGTCTTCCTGGTGGGCCTTTCCGGGACGACCTCGGCGGTGCGGCAGCCGATCGGAGTGGTCCGCGGGAATCCCGGGTCGCGGGATCTGCTGCGTGATGTGATGCACGAGGTGGTCGCCGTGGGGCGGGCCAAGGGGGTGGACCTGGACCCCGGTTTCGCCGACGACCGGCTCGCCTTCTGTGACACGCTGCCCGCCACCATGACGTCCTCGATGCACAACGACCTCCTGCGCGGCAACCGCCTGGAACTGAGCTGGCTCAGCGGCGCAGTGGCCGAACTCGGCGCCGAACTGGGGGTCGCCACCCCGCGCAACCAGGCCATCGCCGACATCCTCGCCCCCTACGCCCTGGGCGATCCGGCCACGACGGGCGGCGCGGAGGTCAGCGCAGCAGGGGGAGCTTCCCGATGAGCCTGCTCACCTTGTTCCGCGGGCCGACGAGGCTGACCGCGAGGTAGTCGAGATCCTCGGTCTTGGTGCCGGCCAGGCTGTCGAGGTACTCGTCGTAGACCCGTGAGGTCTGGGCCTGCCCGGGCATGTCGACGAGGAACAGATCGTCCTTCTCGGCGGCCTTGGCCCGCAGCTCGCGCAGCGCCTGTGGGCCGGCCGCCAGGATCGAGCAGCCGGCCCACGGCAGCCCCGGGTGGCCGGCGCCGGAGCCGTCCCTGCCGTCCGGCCCCAGCAGCTCCGGCATCGCCCGGCCGACGGCGGCGGCCATGCAGACGGCGGCGTTCACCGCCCGGCCCGCGGGCAGCTCCTCGGCCACGACGATCACCCACTTGAGCTTCGCCTGCCGGGTGGACTGATCGGTGCGTACGTCCTCGTCGGACAGCTGGGGAACGGACACGAGCACTACTCCTTGTCGATGGCTAATGTGGTGGACGGTACCCATCCATCCGAGCCGTGGCACGGCTCGCCGAATTTCCTCAGGCAAGGGAGCGCTTTCGTGGAACTTGATGCACTCGACCGTGCTCTTCTGCGGGAGTTGCAGAACGATGCACGCCAGACCAACCGCGAGCTGGCCCTGCGCACGGGGGTCTCGCCGTCGACCTCGCTGGAGCGGGTCCGGGCGCTGCGGGAGCGCGGCATCATCAGCGGCTATCACGCCGCCGTCGACCTGGATGCGGTCGGCCGCCCCGTGCAGGCGCTGATCTCGGTGCGGATCCGCCCGCCGTCCCGGCCGGTCATCGAAGGGTTCCGGGAATGGGCCGCCCAGCTGCCGGAGACCATCGGGCTGTTCGTCACCTCCGGCGCCCATGACTTCCTCATCCATGTGGCGGTGCCGGACACCAATGGGTTGTACGCGTTCGTCATCGACCGCCTCACCGAGCGCCGTGAGGTGGCGGATGTGCAGAGCACGATGGTGTACGAACACGCCCAGTCGCGCTGTATCGACCCCGCCCCCACCGAGCGCCCCGCGCCCTCCCGCCGGAGGCGATAGCGGAGAAGGGGGCAGCGGCGGGCGCCGAAGGGCGGGCGGCATCGCCGTTCGCGACACCGCCCGCCCCAGTTCATTGACGCGGCGTCAGGAGCCCGCCACCGACGCCGCCTTCTCCGCCTGGGGCTCGGCCGTGGCGGGGCGTTCCGCGTCCACAGCGGCCGCAGCCGGCAGGTCAGTGGATAGAGCACCGCCGAGGCGCCCGCCGCGACGAACATACAGCTCGGCGAGGGCGGCAGTGGTCGACGGTTGACCGCTGACCTCATTATCGCCCTCCGGCGTCCCGCCCGGAACCGCACGGACGGCGGGGCGCCACAGGCCGCGGCGCCCGGTGTACCGGGGGCCCGGACGCCGATCCTGTCGTACGTTGGCAGAAGACCCAAGTGGCGGCCCACGTACCGCGCGGGTCGTGACCGGCATGGTCTTGAGGAAACCGGGCTCGGGGAGAACCGATCGCCGAAGACCAGGACGAAGACCATGAACGATGTGCGCAGACGTACGGTGCTCGCCGCGGCCGGGGGGACGGCCGTCGCGGGCAAGGCCGCGGCCGCCCGTGCCCAGGCCCCGCCGGCGCCTTCCGCCGGCCAGGCCCGGCCGGGGGAGCCCGGCCCGTACGAGACCAGGATCCAGGCGCTGATGGCGCGGATGTCCATCGACGAGAAGCTCGGCCAGCTCCAGCAGCTCGCCTGGACCGGCGCCACCGGGCCCGGTGGCGGGCAGACCGCCGCCGCGGAGAAGGCGGCCCGCAGGGGCAGGCTCGGCTCCGTGCTCAACATCTACGGGGCCCGTACCACCAACACACTCCAGCGGATGGCCGTCGAGGAGTCCCGGCTGGGCATTCCGCTGGTCTTCGGGCTCGATGTCATCCATGGCATGTGGACCACCTTCCCCATCCCCCTCGCCCAGGCCGCCGCCTTCGATCCCGCGGTGGCCGAGTGGGACGCGGAGGTGTCGGCGCGGGAGGCCCGCTCCAACGGGGTGCACTGGGCGTTCTCACCGATGATGGACGTCACCCATGAACCGCGCTGGGGGCGGATCGCCGAGGGCGACGGCGAGGACCCGTATCTGGCGGCCCGGCTCGCGGCCGCCAAGACCCGCGCCTACCAGGGCGACGACCTGCGCTCCCGGCGCCACCTCGCGGCCTGCGCCAAGCACATGATCGCCTACGGGGGCGTCGAGGGCGGCCGCGACTACAACACGGTGGACGTCTCCGAGGCCCGGCTGCGCAACTTCTACCTCCCCCCGTTCCGGGCGGCCCTGGACGCCGGGGTGGCCACCGTCATGGCGAGCTTCAACACCGTCAGCGGGGTCCCCGCCCACGGCTACCGGCATGCGCTGACCGAGATCCTCAAGGAGGAGTGGGACTTCGGCGGCTTCGTCGTCAGCGACTACAACGGCGTTCAGGAAATGATCGTCCACGGCTATGCCGCCGACCGCTCCGACGCCGCCCGGCTGGCCTTCAACGCCGGGATCGACATGGAGATGGCCAGCACCACCATCAACGAGTACGGCAAGCGGCTGCTGCGCAGGGGTGAGATCACCACCGAGCGGCTGGACGACGCGGTGGCCCGCATCCTGCGGCTGAAGTTCCGGCTCGGGCTCTTCGAGCACCCCTACGCGGACGAGGACACGGCGATCGCCGGGCCCACGAAGGCGTCCCGGGCGGCGGCCCGCGAGGCGGCCGGGCGCACCATGGTGCTGCTCAAGAACGAGAAGTCCACGCTCCCGCTGGACAGATCGGGCTCCATCGCCGTCGTCGGCCCCTTCGCCGACTCCACCGATCTGCGCGGCTCCTGGGCCGGATCCTGGGCCGAGAAGTTCCGCCCGGTCACCGTGCTGGACGCGGTGAAGGACGCGGCGCCGAGGGCCCGGATCAGCCATGTCGAGGGCGTGGACGCGTCCGGCCGGAACACCCGGGGCATCGCACGGGCGGCCTCGGCGGCGAGGGCGACCGATGTGACCGTGGTGGTGGCCGGGGAGGCGGCGACGCTCAGCGGGGAGGCGTCCGTGCGCAGCGACCTCGGCCTGCCGGGCCGGCAGGAGCGGCTGATCTCCGCGATCGCGGACACCGGCGCGCCGTTCGTGGTGGTGCTGCTCAGCGGACGTCCGCTGACGATGGAGGGCTGGCTGGACCGCACACCCGCCGTGCTGCAGGCGTGGCATCCGGGGATCGAGGGCGGCAACGCCATCGCGGATGTGCTCTTCGGCACCGTGAACCCCGGTGGCAAGCTGCCCGTGACCTTTCCGCGCACGGTCGGGCAGATCCCCGTCTACTACAACCACGAGAACACCGGACGCCCCTACGACCGGGCGAACCACTACACCTCCAAGTACCTCGACCTGGCCTACGGACCCCAGTTCCCCTTCGGCCACGGCCTCAGCTACACCACCTTCGACATCGGCGAACCCCGGCTCAGCGTCAGCCGCATCCGGGCCGAGGCGCTGCGCAAGGGCGACACCGTCGAAGTCGCGGTGGCGGTGCGCAACACCGGGCGCCGCAAGGGCGATGAGGTGGTGCAGCTGTACATCCGCGATCCGGTGGCGAGCATCGTGCAACCGGTGCGCAGGCTCAGTGGCTTCCGCCGGGTCAGCCTCGGCCCCGGAAAGGCCACCACGGTCCGGTTCCGGCTGAGCGCCGAGGAGCTGGGCTTCTGGACCCAGGATCCGCATGGCCGGTTCCTGCTGCAGAAGGGCGAGATCCGGGTCTTCGCGGGCAACAGCTCGCTTGCCGGGCGGGGCCGCACCCTCACCATCACCTGAGCCCGGATACCCCCGCTCGTCAGCGACATCACAGCGCGGCCGCCGAATTACTTGTAGGGTGCATGCTGACCCTACGCACCCGGAAGACGCCCTTGATGACCGCCGCGCCCTGGCCCTCGACCACCACGACGAGCGGACGAGACCCCGCGGCACCCCGCGCGGCCGGCTCCGGCCACGGTGGGGCGGAGGCACAGTGGGCGGTGTGATCACCGGCTTCGGTGTCATCGCGACCATCATCGTCACCGGCTATGTCATCGGACGCCGCCGCTCCTTGGGCGTCCACGGCCGCGAGGTGCTCACCAAGCTCTCCTTCGATGTGGCCTCCCCCGCGCTGCTGTTCACCACGCTCTCCAAGGCCGACCTCTCCGTCGTCGTGTCCACACCACTGCTGGTGACGGCCCTGAGCACCTTCGTGGTCGCGGGCACGTTCGTGGCCGTCGGCGCGGTACGGCGGTGGAGCGTCGGCCGGACCACGATCGGCGCGCTGTGCGCGAGCTATGTGAACGCGGGCAACCTCGGCATCCCCATCGCGATGTACGTCCTGGGCGACGCGAGCCTGATCGCCCCGGTGCTGCTCTTCCAGCAACTCGTCATGACCCCGATCGCCCTGACGGTCATCGACCTCTCCCGCCCCGATACGCGCCCCTCGCTGATCCGCAGGCTGACCAGCCCGTTCCGGAACCCCATCGTGATCGGCTCGCTGTCCGGTGTCCTGGTGTCCGCCACGGGCTGGCGGGTCCCCGGGCCCGTCGTGGAACCGCTCTCGCTGCTGGGCGGCATGGCCGTGCCCGCCGTACTGCTGGCCTTCGGGATCTCGCTGCCGGGCAGTCAGCTCCCCGGGCGCGGCGAGGAGCGGGGGCCGGTGCTGCTGTCGGTGGCGCTGAAGTCCTTCGCCCAGCCGGTGGTGGCGTGGGCCATCGCGGCGGGTGTGTTCCAGCTGAGCGGCCCGGCGCTGTTCGCCGCCGTCGTCACCTCCGCGCTACCGGCGGCTCAGAATCTGTTCACCTACGCCTCCCGGTATCAGACCGCCACCGTCCTGGCCCGTGAGTCGATCCTGCTGTCCACGCTGCTCGCGCCGCCGGTGCTGATGACGGTGGCCGCCCTGCTGGGCTGAGCCCGGCCCCTACGGCGGACACTCGGACCGGGCGTTCGCACCGGTGTGCCACGTGGTCAACCGGCCCGGAGGAACTTTGTTTGCCCCTGGAGGCCCAGGGCAGGCGGATATTCGTGCTTCGGACCGTAGGCACGCACCGCGGGAGCAGTCTGCGACGCTCCAGACCGCGGCGGCGCGCCGGTCAGCACGTCCCCGTGAACCTCCCGCGATGCACCCCCGGTCCCAGGTGACCCGTCAGCCCATCGCAGGAGGTGTGTTTCCGTGACGACCGCGACGCAGGACATGACACAGCCCAAGACCGGCCCCACGAAGCACCCGCATGACGACGCGCCGGACACCAGCGCCGAGTTCGCGGAATTGGCCCGGCTCCCCGACGGGCCGGAGAAGGAGGCGCTGCGCCGTCGCGTCGTGGAGGCGTGGATGCCGATGGCCGAACGGCTGGCCCGGCAGTACCGCAACCGCGGCGAATCCCTGGAGGATCTGCAGCAAGTGGCCGCGCTCGGCCTGGTGAAGGCCGTCAAGCGGTACGACCCGGAACACGGCACCGCCTTCGCCGGGTTCGCGGTGCCCACCATCGTCGGCGAGATCAAGCGCCACTTCCGGGACCACCTGTGGGTGCTGCACGTCCCCCGCCGGGTCCAGGACCTGCGCAACCGGGTGCGGGCCGCCCACCGCGAGCTGTCCCACGGGGTGGACGACCGGCCGCCGCGGGCCCAGGAGATCGCCGAGCGCACCGGGCTGAGCGAGAAGGAGGTGCGGGCCGGCATGGAGGCCATGGGCAGCTTCACCCCGCTCTCCCTGGACGCCCAGCTGACCGGCGCCGACGACGGCTACTCGCTGGCCGACACGCTCGGCGCCCAGGAACCCGCGTACGATCGGGTGGTGGACCGCGAGGCCGTGCGCCCCGGTCTCAGCCGGCTCCCGGACCGGGAGCGGCAGATCCTTTACATGCGCTTCTTCTGCGATATGACACAGAGCCGGATCGCCGAGCACCTGGGCATCTCCCAGATGCACGTCTCACGGCTCATCAACCGCACCTGCTCCACCCTGCGCGCGCAGGCGCTGGCCGAGGCCAACTGAGCCGGTCGCCACGTTGCGCCGCTGGAACGATGTGCGTCGCCTTAGCGGGTGACCGTGGCGCCGTGGGGGGCTACGGATCCCCCGGCGGGCTGCGAGGGTCGGGGTGGCGGGTGACCGACCGACGAAGGAGACCGAGCCAGTGAACAGCAATCCCGATCGTCCTCCTCCGGTGCATGCCCCGGAACTCCTCAAGGGACAGAGGGCGCTGGTGACCGGGGCGAACTCGGGGATCGGAAAGGCCACCGCGATCGCCCTGGGGCGCTCCGGCGCCGATGTGGTGGTCAACTACGTCAGCGACCGGCCGGCCGCCGAGGCCGTCGTCGCCGAGATCGAGAGCCACGGTGTGCGCGCCTACGCCCATCAGGCGGATGTGTCCCAGGAGGACCAGGTCGTCGACATGGTGTCCACCATGGTCGACCGCCTGGGCACCATCGACATCCTCGTCGCCAACGCGGGGCTCCAGCGGGACGCGCCCACGACCGAGATGACGCTCGAGCAGTGGGAGAAGGTCATCTCCGTCAACCTCACCGGCCAGTTCCTGTGCGCCCGGGAGGCCATCAAGGAGTTCCTGCGCCGCGGCGTGGTACCGGAGGTGTCGCGGGCGGCCGGGAAAGTCATCTGCATGAGCTCGGTGCACCAGACCATCCCCTGGGCCGGCCATGTGAACTACGCGTCGTCCAAGGGCGGCGTGGCGATGCTGATGCAGACCCTGGCCCAGGAGTTCGCACCCCACAAAATCCGGGTGAACGCGATCGCACCGGGCGCCATCAGGACCCCGATCAACCGCAGCGCCTGGCAGACCCCCGAGGCGCGCGACTCCCTCCTGGAGCTCATCCCGTACGGCCGCGTCGGCGACCCCCTGGACATCGCCAACGCCGCCGTCGTCCTGGCCTCCGACCTATGCGACTACGTGGTGGGCACCACCCTCTACGTCGACGGTGGCATGACCCTCTTCCCGGGCTTCGCCACGGGTGGCTGAGCGGAGGCAGGGGCGCGGCGGGCGGAGTTCGGGAAGACTGGCGCGCATGCCCGAGACCCCGGTTTCCCTCATCCACCCCGTGCCCTACTACGCCCAGTGGGAGTCGCCCGGCCTGGTGCCCGACATCATCGCGGGCACCCTGTCGGCGGCCGACGATCCGCTGTGGCAGAAGTCCGGGGCGGCGAGCCCGGAGGAGTACGCGTTCTGGTCGTGGCGGCTGTGCGGGATGGCGTGTCTGCGCATGGCGCTCGACCACTGGCGCGGCACCGCGCCGCCCGCGGTGACGCTCGCCGAGGAGTGTGTCGAGGCGGGGGCGTATGTGCGCCACCCGGACCGGGTGGACGGGCTCATCTACGCCCCGTTCGCGGCCTACGCCAGGCGGCGCTGGGAGCTGTTCGCGGAGTCCCGGCCCCGGCTGCCGGCCGAGGAGCTGCCGGGGCAGCTCGCGGCCGGGCGGCTCGCGATGCTCTCCGTCCACCCCTCCCTCCGCACCCTGGACCCGCGGCCGCCGCACCGGGGCGGCCATCTGGTGCTGGCCGTCGGCGCCACCCCGGACCGTCTCCTCGTACACAATCCATCGGGTTTCCCGGACGGCTCCCAGCGCTTCGCCGAGGTGCCCTGGAGCGACCTCGGGCGGTTCTACGCGGGGCGTGGCGTCCTGCTCGGTCCGCGCGAGCCCCGGTCGTAGGGCTCGCGCCACCCGGCCCGCCCGCCACCCGGCGGTGTCACTCGTGCGCACCGTTGCGGTTTCCGCGCGGCCGGGTACCCATGTGGTTCCCGTAGATCATCCACGCACCGTCCCAAGGAGCCGCAGTGAAGTTCGGCGTATCCACGTTCGTCACCGACCAGGGCATCCGGCCCGCCCCCTTGGGGCGGGCCCTGGAGGAGCGAGGTTTCGACTCGCTCTTCATCGCGGAGCACAGCCATATCCCGGTGGAGCGCCGTACCCCCTATCCGGGTGGCGAGGAGCTGCCGGAGATCTACTACCGCACCCTGGACCCGTTCGTGACGCTGGCCGCGATCGCCACGGTCACCCGGCGTCTGCTGCTGGGGACCGGTATCGCCCTGGTGGTGCAGCGGGATCCGATCACCACCGCCAACGAAGTGGCCTCCCTCGACCTGATCTCGGACGGACGGGCTGTCTTCGGGGTCGGCGCAGGCTGGAACCGCGAGGAGATGGAGAACCACGGGACCGATCCGTCCACCCGGGGCCGGCTGATGGACGAGCGGCTGCGGGCCATCCGCGAGCTGTGGACGAAGGAGAAGGCCGAGTTCCACGGGGAGTTCGTGAACTTCGACCCCGTCTACCAGTGGCCCAAGCCGGTCCAGCGGCCGCATCCGCCGATCTATGTGGGCGGTGGCGGCGACGCCGCGTTCCGGCGGATCGCCGCCCTCGGCGACGCCTGGCTGGCCAACAGCGGATCCCCCGAGGAGCTGCGCCCGCAGATGGAGCGGCTGCGCGAGGTGGCGGGCCGCGATGTGCCGGTGACGCTGTACGCGATGCCCGAGGACGCCGAGATGGCCGAGGGGTATCAGCGCATCGGTGTGGAGCGGGTGCTGTTCTATCTGCCGACGATGCCGGAGGCGGAGACGATCGCACGGCTGGACTCGATGGCCCGGATCGTCGCCCGGTTCCAGTGAGGTGCCGGGGGTCGCGATGCCGCAGCTGACGAGCGCGCAGGCGCGGGAGCGCTTCGCACGGGCCAGGCTGGCCCGGCTGGCCACGGTCGGCGCCGAGGACCGCCCGCATCTGGTGCCGGTGGTCTTCGCGCTGACCGGCGACACGGTGGTGACGGCCGTCGACCACAAGCCGAAGCGGACGACACGGCTCAAGCGCCTGGACAACATCCGCGCCCACCCCGCCGTATGCCTTCTGGTGGACGACTACGACGAGAACTGGGACCACCTGTGGTGGGCGCGCGCCGATGGCACGGCCCGCGTCCTGCCACCGGCGGACGAGTCGGCGGTGTCCTCGGACTACATCCGGCTGCTCGTGGACACCTACCCGGCCCAGTACGGGGACCGGCCGCCGCGCGGGCCGGTCGTGGAGATCGCCGTCGGGCGGTGGAGCGGCTGGCGGGCCGGATGAGCCCGGTGTCCGTGGGCGGGTCAGCGCGCGGACTCCGCCATCCTCGCGAACTCGCTGCCCAGCTGGGACATGGCGTGGCCGTACTCCTCGGCGGAGACGGCCTCCCGGAGCGTGGCGAGGACCGCCCGGACCCCCCGGTCGGCCTCGGCCTCGGACAGCCCGGTGCGCTCGTGTACCCGGCGGACCGACTCCTCGGGGTCGAAGATCTCCATCTCCCCCGGCCCGCGCCGAAGGGACTCCCGGAGGTGTCCGGGCAGCTCCTGGGCGAGATCGCGGGCCTCGCCCGCGCTCAGGCGGGCCGCCAGGGTCTCGAGCGTGGCGCGGGTGACATCCGCCGCCTCCTGCCGTGACAGCTGGGTGCGGTCCGCCACCGTCTGGAAGAACTCCCGGTCGTCCATGCGGCCTCCCTATGACGCGCACCAGGACACGGCCTCATCCACCACCTTGCCATGCGGTTCCACCGCCCGCGAGGCGCTGGAACCGGCACGGAGGGACGATGGAGCTGTGGACTACGGCCATCTTGTCCCCCGAGGAGGTGGACGACCATGACTTACTCCTCCGACAGTCCGCATGGCGCCGGGCAGCCGAGAGAGGAACCCTACGGCCGGCCGGGAGAGCGGCCCTCCGATGCGGGCAACCCCTACGCCACGATGCAGAACATGCTGTCCAACACCACCTGGCAGGTCCTGGTGACCGCGGGTCTGGTGGCGATCGCGCTCGGTATCATGGTGCTGGCGTGGCCGGGTCCCTCCCTGGTGGTGATCGGCGCCCTGTTCGGCGCGTATCTGCTGATCAGCGGGATCTTCCAACTGGCCGGGGCCTTCGGTGCTCATATCCCGGGACATCTGCGGGTGCTGAGTTTCATCACCGGAGGGCTGAGCGTGCTGCTGGGACTGCTCTGCTTCCGGGGTCCGGCCCAGTCGATCCTGCTGCTCGCGCTGTGGATCGGCTTCGCCTGGCTGATCCGGGGCGTGATGCAGACCGCCACGGCGATCTCCAGTGAGGGCATGCCTGCCCGGGGCTGGCAGGTGTTCCTCGGTCTGCTCACCATCCTGGGCGGGATCATCCTGATCGTGGCGCCCTTCGGCTCGATCACGGCGCTCACCGTGGTGGCCGGGATCTGGCTGCTCGCGCTGGGCATCATCGAGATCATGCACGGCATCCAGCTGCGCACCAGTCTCGGCGGACCCGGCGCCCCGCGCGCCGAGCACCGGGGGATGCACTTCCCCCGCTTCCGCTCGCAGCCGCATCCTCAGGCGTAGTCCGGCCGCCGCGACGGCCGTGCGTGGCCGTCGCGGCGGACCGCGGACGATCAGGGTCAGGGGCTCCGGCTCGGGACGGGGTGGCGTGGGGTGTGTCAGCGGGTCTGCACCCACCACGCCATCAGACCGATGGCCGCGGTGCCGCACGCATACGAGGCACCCCGGACGAAGTTGGCGGCGGCGAGTCGACCGTATCGACGCCATCTGCTGCTGGAACGGCTGGGTACCGGCGGGCGAACCTCCATGGTGTGCATATGGAGCCCCTTTCGTGAGCGTACGGACAGTGACTGTCCGACACGAGGGAACGACGCGCTGGAGAAAGCCTACAAAAGTGTGAACTTGCTCCATGTATCAGACTCGCCGAAAAAATTCCTTTCGACACGATTTCAGAAGAGTGGGCGGTCAGCGGGTCTTGGCGGCCGCCGGGACGGTGCGGGTGGCGGTGTTCCAGCCCGAGATCCGGACCGAGGGGGCCGAACCGCCCAGGTCCGCCGTGCGATAGGTGGCGCTGAGCGTCACCGACTCGCCCGGCCACAGGCTCACCTCGTTGTCCGACCAGCGAACGGGCAGGACCGGCTTGCCCGAGCCGTTCACCAGATGGGCGTCCACGAGCAGTGCCGGTGTGCGCCCGCTCCCGGTGTTGCGCAGGGTGACGGTCGTGGTGGCGGTGGAGTCCGGCCCGCCGGTCGTGGTGGCGGTGGCGGACACGGGCGCCTCGGCCATGTCGTCGAGCCCGGTCAGATCCGCGTACGAGGTGGTGGGGGTGTAGTACCAGTCGGTGTTGTCCCAGTCGAGCACGTCCTTCTCGGTGGAGAGCCAGTACACATTGCGGCTGACCTCCTTGCCCGCGCCATCGGTGAGCTGGAGCTTGACCAGATAGGCGCCGGACAGCCCGCTCACATCGGCCGGGACGGTGAGCGCGGTGGCCTTGCCACCGTCGCCCGGCACCCGGAGGCCGGTGGCGCTCTTGTCGAACTTCCGGGTGCCGTCGGGGGTGTAGAGGCCGACCCGGGCGGTGAGACCGGTGGCGGCGGTGTGCTCGCTGTTGACCACGACCACCGAGCGGGAGTCGTAGGAGTACTGGATGTGCAGCGGCTCATTGGCCTTCTTGGCGCCGTAGTAGGCCCCGCCCTGGTCCAGATAGCGGTCGAAGAGCTGCCAGTGGAGCGAGGTCCAGCCGCTGTTGAGCATCCAGTGGACGACACCGGTGGCGGGCCGGGAGGTGTCGGAGAAGTTGCGCGCGTACGCCTCGAACTGGGCGCGCACCGCCTCGTACCGCGCCAGCCCGGCCTTGCGCACGTAGTCCGTCAGCCCGGTCGGCTTTCCGTAGCGGCCGATCAGCGCGTTGTCGAACAGCTTGAGGTCACCGAAGGTGGCGGACGGGGACCGGTGGTACTGCTTGGCCGACGGATCCCGCCACAGGGTCTCCAGCTCGCTCGGGGACATCATGCGGCGGAGCGTGTCCAGGGTGGGGATGTCGGGTCCGGCGCTGGTCTCGGAGTTGAAGCCGGTGGCGCCGCCCTCCCGCTTGGCGTACCAGTAGTCCGGCGGGACCCAGTCGTAGGGGCCGGTCATCTTCATACCGGACTTCCCGAGCTGCGGCGAGGACTTGGCGGAGGCGGCGGGGATCACCGGGGTCGGCCAGTCGGCGGCCTCGAGGGCATCCAGGTAGTTCTTCTCGATGGTGGCGTCGGGCGCGAAGTCGCTGCCGATGAGGAAGGAGATGACACTGGGATGGTCGCGCAGCCGTGCGGCCTCGGCGGCCATCGAGTCCTTGGCGACCGGGTAGTCGGCGGGGGTCCACTTCTCCCCCGTCTCATCGCCGTTGACCTGGCCCTCCCACTTGTCGCAGCACTCCCAGCCGGGGAGGGTCAGGATGCCGTAGCGGTCGGCGAGGTCGAAGAACTCGTCCGGCTCGATATGGCCTTCGAGGCGGACGGTGTTCAGCCCCAGGTCGAGGGTGTACTTCAGCCGGTCCTCCACCGAGCGTGCGTCCCAGCGCAGAAACACATCGGGTGACCAGCCACCCGCCTTGATCAGCAGCGGGCGTCCGTTGATGCGGTACTGGCGGGCACCGTCGGCGTTCAGTGGCGCCTTGACGTCGCGGATGCCGAAGCTGTGGTGGGCGGTGTCGGATGGGGTGCCCGAGACGGTGGCGGTGAGGTCGAGGTCGTACAGCGGCTGGTCGCCCATCCCGGCGGGCCACCACACCCTGGGCCGGTCCAGGCGCAGCTGGGGGAAGTCGGCGGGGGTGAAGGTGACGGCCTTGGTCTCGTGCGGGGCGAGCGACACCGTGCGGCTGACGGCCGCGGGGCCGGCCGTGCCGGAGACCGTGGCGGTGACCGACGAGGCGGAGTCGTTACGGACTCGCGCCTTGACGGTGAGCTCGGCGGAGGCGAGCGATTCGGTGTCCAGCCGGGTCGTCACATGCGCGTCGCGCAGGGCCACCGGGCCGCCACGGTGGACCAGCACATCGCGGACGATGCCCATGTTCTCGTCGGGCGGGGGCTGCAGCCAGTCGATCCAGCCCATCGTGAGGTTCTTGCGCGGATCGTTGGGCTGGACACGGAACGCCACCGTATTGGTCCCCGCCCTGACCAGGTCGGTGACGTCCAGCTCATGCTGGGTGTACGCACCGGCGATCCGGTCCTTGGTGGCCACCTGGACGCCGTTGACGTACACATCGGCGGCGGACACCACACCGCTGACATCCAGATAGGTGCGGCGGGAGGTGTCGGCCACGGTGAAGTCGCCGCGGTACCACCAGGGGACGGTGAAGTCTGCCGCGGGGATCTTGTCGAGGTTGGTCGAGTAGAACGGATCCGGGTACGCACCGGCCGCGAGCAGCCCGGCGAGGACCGTCGACCGGGGCCCCACCGGGTGCCAGCCGGACGCGGGGTAGCCGGGGGTGGAGATGGCCGCGGGGGTGTCGGACACCTTGGCCGAGGACTGCGTGGCGAAGCCCGCGAGCGGGGTCGCGGTGCCGGGGGCCGCGCCCACCCGGGTCACCGGGGTCGGGCCGCCCGCCGCCGGCCCGCCGCGCGGGGGCGCGGCGCCCGTGGTGAGGGAGACGGTGAGGAGCAGGCCGCCGACGGCGAGCGAGGCGGTCAGAACGCGTCGGACGCGGGCTCGCGCCCGCCGCCGGAATGGTGCCGGACGGAGGACCACGGATGTCTCCCTGAGGGGCAGGCAGAGCATTGGTTAAGTAGGTTTCCTAACAACCAACGGACCGTAGAGAGCTGAGCGAGCCATGTCAACCAGCCCCGCCGAGAATGCCCTTCCGGCGGATAGCACGGTGGGGCGCGGAGCCCCGGCGACGCGCGGACACGCGCGGCGCGGCGCGGCCAGCGCGGCGCGGTCGGCCCGGCCAGGCGCGGCGCGGCGCGGTCGACACGGCCAGACCGGATACGCGCGACATGGTCAGCGCGGCGTGGCCAGCCCGGCCAGGCGCGGAGCAGCCAACGAGGCGCGGCCAGACCGGCACGGCCAGACCAGCCAAGCGCGGGCCAGGCTCGGAGCGGTCAGCCCGGCCAGGCGCCAACGCGGCGGAGCGAAGCGCGGCGCGGCCAGGCGCGACGCGGCCAGGCGCGACGCGGCCAGACGCGGAGCAGCCAACGCGACGCGGCCAGGCGCGACGCGGTCAGGTCGGCACGGCCAGACCGACCAGGCGCGGAGCAGCCAACGCGGCGCGGCCTGGCGCGACGCGGTCAGGTCGGCACGGCCAGACCGACCAGGCGCGGAGCAGCCAACGCGGCGCGGCCTGGCGCGGCGCGGTCAGGCGCGACGCGGCCAGACGGCCAGACCCGGCGCGGCCAGATCGGCCAAGCGCGGGCCAGGCTCGGCACGGCCAGACCGGACACGCGCCAACGCGGCGGAGCGAAGCGCGGCGCCGCCAGGCGTGGCACAGGCGCGTCGCCGCGGGTCTCGCCCCGCTAGCTAACGCCCGCGCCCGCAGGCATAGACGGCCCGGTCACGCCCGGCACGGCCAGACCGGCCAGACGCGGGCCACGCGCGGCACGGCCAGACCGGACACGCGCCAACGCGGCGGAGCGAAGCGCGGCACGGCCAGACCGGCGCGGCACGGTCAGCGCGGCGTGGCAAAGCGCGGCGCCGCCAGGCGTGGCACAGGCGCGTCGCCGCGGGTCTCGCCCCGCTAGCTAACGCCCGCGCCCGCGGGCATAGGCGGCACGGTCAGCGCGGAGCGCTGACGCTCCGCGCGTGGTCCCCACGCCTCGTTCAGGCGTGCCAGCGCAGCACCGCGCCCAAGCCCCCGGCCGGTCCCTGGATCCCCTCGGGCACCACCAGCACCTCGGTGTCGGCCACTGTCGCGGACCGCATCAGCGCGTCGTCCGCGCGGGCGGGCTCGGGTGTTCTGACGCCCATGGCGCGCGCCTGGGAGCGCTGCACGGCCACTTGATCGGCGTCCGGCCCGATCCACACCTCATGGCGCATATCGCCGCCCGCGTGCCCCAGCAGCAGCGTGGCCGCCTGGTGGCTGCGCATGGCCTCCACGACCGCCGGTACGCCCTCCGCCGCCCCGCTGCTCGGCGGCCCGGTGCCGTCGTGTCCGCCCAGGGCCGGTCCGCCGGGGCGGCCCCGCCCGGCGCGGAAGAGATCGAGGACCGCCTCCAGATGGGCACGGGCGTACTCCGCCCGGGCGTGGTCGATCTCCGCGTTCAGCTGCTCGGAGCAGCCGGCGGCCCTGCTGCCGTGACGCGTCTCCTCCGTCTTGGCCCGCAGCGGCTCGGGCAGCCGGTCGCGTACGGCCCGGCGCTCGCGCGGGTCACCGGCCAGGATCAGCAGGTCGGCGTCGGTGTCCGTCCACTGCCGCATCAGCTCGTCGGCCACGCGGTCGGCGGTCTGCTCCCAGGTGTTCCCGACCCGGTTGCGGTAGTGCCACTCGTAGCGGTCGGCGGGCACCGACCGGTGGCCCCGGCCATGCGCTCTCCGGCCCCCGGCGCGCCCCGCCGGTCGGGCACCGGTGTCATCCCGCAGCTCCAGATCGGCCCCCGCATGGTCGACGAAGGCCACCAGACAGGCCGGCCACTCACCGCGGAACGCGGCCAGCGGCGCCACCCGCGGCAGCATCGACCAGGACGTGACCACATCGATCGGGGACGTGGCCAGCGGCAGGTCGAGCACCACCTCGCCGTCCGTGGCGAACAGCGCCCGCCCCGCGGACGCCCTGGCCCATTGCTCACCGGCCAGCCGCTCGACCACCGCGTCACAGGTGGCGCGGTCGGCGCCCTGGCCGGTCAGCTGATCCGCCACGAAGCGCTCCCGCAGCCTGCGACGCCTGGGCGCGTCCTCCGTGCTGCGGGAAGTGTCCATGTACACGCCCGCCCATGGACCGGGACGGTCGAACAACGGCTTCAGGAATCCAACGTCCATGACCTCCCCCAAACCCGGGGAAACACACGGCGAACCGGTCGACCCGACTCGCGCGGATCACCGTTTCGCTCCTGACACCAGGATCCCTCCACCTCACCGGGATCGCCAGAGCCGACTAAAATCGCTGTCATGGCTCGCTCCAACGAGGAGGTCGAAGCCCTCCTGCGCGAATACGCCGATCTGCTCCTGATCACGGGCGGGGACGCGTACCGGGCGCGTGCGTACGAGAAGGCCGCCAGGGCTATCGGCGGCCACGCGGCCGACATCTCGCAGTTCGACGCGAAGGCGCTGCGGGACATCCCCAATGTGGGCCGGTCGATCGCCGACAAGGTGGTCGAGTATCTGCACACCGGGACCATGCCCGCCGTCGAGGAGGCGCGCGCCGCGATCCCGGCCGGGGTGCGGGAGCTGACCGCCATCCCGGCGCTCGGGCCGAAGAAGGCCATGATGCTCTACGAGGAGCTGGAGATCTCCTCGATCGACCAGCTGGCCCAGGCCATCGAGGACCACCAGCTGCGCGACCTCAAGGGCTTCGGGCCGAAGTCCGAGGAGAACATCCTGCACGGCATCGGGCTGATGCGTGCCGCGGGCAACCGCATACCGCTCGACGAGGCCATGGACGTGGCCGATGACATCGTCTCCGCCCTGTCCAAGGTGCCCGGCTGCCGGCGGTGTGCGTACGCCGGGTCGCTGCGCCGGATGAGGGAGACCGTGGGGGATGTGGACATCCTGGTGGCGGCGGAGGAATCCGGCCCGTTCATGGAGGCGTTCACCCGGCTCCCGCTCACCTCCGAGGTGATCGCCCACGGCCAGAAGAAGACCTCGATCCGCACCACGAAGGGGCTCCAGGTGGATCTGCGGGTCCTGCCGCTGGACTCCTGGGGCGCGGGACTGCTCTACTTCACCGGCTCCAAGGCGCACAACATCCGCATCCGCGCGATCGCGGTGCGCCATGGCCTCAAGCTCTCCGAGTACGGCCTCTTCGAGACCAAAAGCGGCAAGACGATCGCGTCGCGGAGCGAGGAGGACGTCTACGCCCGGCTCGGCATGGACTGGATCCCGCCGACGCTGCGCGAGGACCGGGGCGAGATCAAGGCGGCCCTCGAAGGTCAACTCCCCCGGCTGGTCGAGGAGTCCGACCTCCGGGGCGATCTGCACACCCACACCAACCTCACCGACGGGCTGGAATCGCTGGAGGACATGATCGCCAAGGCGGAGCGGCGCGGCTACGCGTACTACGCCATCACCGATCACGCGCCCAAGCTGTACATGCAGCAGATGACCGAGGAGAAGATGCTGGCCCAGCGGGAGCGGGTGCGCGCACTCGACCGGGGGCGCGGCCGCGGGGACACCCGGCTGCTGCACGGTGTGGAGCTGAACATCGACGTCGACGGGGACGTGGACTGGCCGCCCGAGTTCCTCGAGGACTTCGATCTGTGCGTGGCCTCGGTGCACACCCAGTTCGGCCTGGACCGCAAGGCCATGACCCGGCGGCTGGTGAGGGCCTGCGAGAACCCGTACGTGCATGTCATCGGCCATCCGACCACCCGGCTGATCGGCAAACGGCCCGGTATCGACGCCGACTTGGACGAGGTGTTCGCCGCCTGCGCCCGTACCGGCACCGCGCTGGAGATCAACGCGCATCCGGACCGGCTCGATCTGTCGGACGAGAACATCCTGCGGGCCAAGTCGCACGGGGTGGTGTTCGCCCTGGACAGCGACGCCCACTCGACCCGGGATCTGGACAACATGCGGTACGGGGTGGGCATGGCCCAGCGGGGCTGGCTGACCCCGGACGATGTCATCAACACCTGGTCGCTCACCCGGCTGCGGCGTTTCCTGCGCAAGGACACGGGGCACCAGCCCCCTACATGACCACCTCCGAACCCGACCGCTCCTACCCCGCCCGTCAGGCCCCCGGCGCCGAAACCCTCGCCGAGCTGGACGCACGGGTCATCGACTGCCGTGCCTGCCCCCGGCTGGTCCAGTGGCGGGAGGAGGCCGCCCGCACCAAGCGCCGGGCCTACGCCGACTGGGAGTACTGGGGGCGGCCGGTGCCCGGGTTCGGGCCGCCGGACGCCGGGGTGGCGATCGTGGGGCTCGCACCGGCCGCCCACGGTGGAAACCGCACGGGCCGGATGTTCACCGGCGACCGCGCCGGCGACTTCCTCTACGCGGCGCTGTACGACCTGGGGCTGGCAAGCCAGCTGACCGCCACCCACCGCGGCGACGGTCTGGAGCTGTACGGGGTCAGGATCACCTCGCCGGTGCACTGCGCCCCGCCCG
>NZ_JAAAYH010000127.1:0-20855 GCF_018035285.1 Streptomyces sp. MK37H
CCCCGAGGGCCCCGAGGGCCCCGAGGGCCCCGAGGGCCCCGAAGGCGGGAGCGGGTGTTTGGGCGCGTACCCTCATAGCTCGTGAGGACGGGCGCGAAACAGGCGACGAGTGGCGATGTGGTGTGCACCGTGCGCGGCCTGGTCAAGACCTATCCCGCGGCGCGCGGCCGACGCGGCGCGCCCGCCACGCCCGCCGTCCGGGCCAGCGACGGCATCGACCTCGATGTGGTGCGCGGCGAGGTCTTCGGGCTGCTCGGGCCCAACGGCGCCGGCAAGTCCACCCTTGTACGGCAGCTCACCGGCCTGCTGCGGCCCGACGAGGGCCAGGTGCGGGTGCTCGGCCACGATCTCGTACGCCACCCCGAGCGCGCCGCCCGGCTGCTGGGCTATCTCGGCCAGGACTCGACCGCGCTGGACGAGCTGACCGTCGCCCTCGCCGCCGAGACCACCGCGCGGCTGCGCGGCCTGGAGACCCGCGCGGCCCGTGCCGAGCGGGACGCGGTGATCGAGGAGCTGGGGCTCGGGGAGGTCGCCGGGCGCCCGCTGAAGAAGCTGTCCGGGGGCCAGCGGCGGCTGGCCTGCGTCGCCGCCGCGCTGGTGGGGGAGCGGCCGCTGCTGGTGCTGGACGAGCCCACCAGCGGGATGGACCCCGTCGCCCGCCGCGCCGTATGGGCGGCCGTGGACCGGCGGCGGGCCGAGCGGGGGGTGACGGTGGTGCTGGTCACCCACAATGTGATCGAGGCGGAGACGGTGCTGGACCGGGTCGCCGTGCTGGACCGCGGCCGGGTCATCGCCTGCGACACGCCCGCCGGGCTCAAGGCACTGGTGGCCGACGAGGTGCGGCTGGAGCTGGTGTGGCGCACCGAGCCGCCGCTGGAGGTGCCCGAGGTCGCCGCCCTGTGGAAAACCGCCGAGGCGGCCCGGGCCGCCGGCGGCGCCTCCGGGCGGCGCTGGACGCTCCGGCTGCCGCCGGACGACGCGCGCGCCGCCATCGCCACCGTGACCGGTGGCCCCGCCTTCGCCGCGCTGGACGATTTCACCCTTGCCACGCCGAGCCTGGAGGATGTGTACATCGCCCTGGGGGGCCGTGCGGAGGGCGCGGAGGGGCTGGTGAAGGCGTGACCGCCGGGGCGAGCCGGTGAACGCGTCGGTGACCGTGACCGTATTCAAGCCGCAAGAGGCGAAGAGGAGCAGCACAACGTGAGTGTCATGCCCGCCGTGTCCGGCGTGTCCGGGGCCACTGGTGTGCCTGGTGTGTCCGGTGCGTCTGCTGGGCTGCCCGGTGCATCCGGTGCATCCGGTGCCTCCGGTGTCTCCGGTGCGTCCGGTGTCTCCGGTGCCTCGGGGGCGTCCGGTGACGCCGGTGAGGCCGGTGACATGCCCGCGCCGCTGGCGGCCCGGGCGCGGCTCTTCCCCGCGCTCGTCGCGGTCTACCGCGCCCAGCTCTCACGGGCCCGGGTGGCCCGGATCCCGCTGCTCTTCGTGGCCACCTTCCAGTCCATCGGGATCATGGTCCTGATGCGCGGGGTGGTGGACGGCGGAAGCGAGGCGCGGTCGGTGGTGGCCGGATCGAGCGTGCTGGTCGTCGCCTTCGTGGCGCTCAACCTGCTCGCGCAGTACTTCGGCCAGCTGCGGGCCAGCGGCGGTCTTGACCACTACGCGACCCTGCCGGTGCCGCCCTCGGCCGTCGTGCTCGGGGCGGCCGCCGCGTACGCCTCCTTCACCGTACCCGGGACCGCCGTCACCGCGGTGATGGGCAGTGTGCTCTTCCAGCTGCCCATGACGAACCTGTGGATCCTCCTCGCCGTGATCCCCCTGTCCGGCGCCGCCCTCGCCGGACTCGGCGCCGCACTGGGACTGCTCGCCCCTCGCCAGGAACTCGCCACGCTGTGCGGGCAGTTGGGGATGTCCGCCGCGCTGCTGCTCGGCGTGCTGCCCGCGGCCCGGATGCCACAGGTGGTGTCGTACGCGCGCGATCTGCTGCCGTCGACGTACGGTGTGGAGGCCCTGGCCCGGTCCTTCGACGGACAGCCCGACTGGTGGGTGGTCTGCGCCGACCTCGGGGTGTGCGCCGGAGTGGCCGTGGTGTCCCTTGCCGCCGCGACCTGGGCCTATCGGCGGGCGGCGGTGCGGTGACGCGCCGCAGCGAACGTCCCGCCGACCGAAGTACGCCATCCACCTGGCACGATGACGGGGTGACCGCACCGTTGACGCCGCATGATCAGCACTCGCCGCAGGACGAGCCCGCCGAGGGCCGGCCGCCGTCCCACGAGCAGCCTGCCGGGGACTCCGCCGTGCCGTACCCCACCGGGTATCCCGCGCACCCGGGGCAGGCTTCGGGGCATCCGGAGCACGCCGAGCACTCCGATGGGCACGCCGAGTTCTCCGAGCACTCCGAGCCCGGGCCCGAGTTGCGTGCCGAACTGGTGCAGGCGTCGCTGGTCGCCATTGCGGTGGCGGTCTCCGGAGTGCTTCTCGGGCTGCTGTGGCTGTGGTTGGCGCCGAAGGTTCCCCTGGTCTCGGACGGCTCCGCCGTCTATCTGAAGAACTCGGAAGGGGAGGACGCGGTCGGCGCGGACGGGATGTTCACGCTGCTCGGGCTCGCCTTCGGCGCCGTCTCGGCCATCATCGTCTTTCTGCTCTTCCGCCACGGCGGTATCGCGCTGGTCGTCGGGCTGGCGATCGGCGGGGTGCTCGCCTCGGTGATCGCCTGGCGGCTGGGCGTATGGCTGGGGCCCGCCTCGGACGTCGTGGCCCACGCCAAGGCGGCCGGTAAGGGCGTCACCTTCGACGGGCCGCTCAAGCTGGGCGCGAAGGGTGCGCTGCTGGCGTGGTCGGTGGCGGCGATGGTGATCCACCTGGCGCTGACAGGGCTCTTCGGCCCCCGGGACCCGGAGCCCGCGCTGCCGGCCGCGCCGGGGCCGGAAGCACGCTAAGCGGTTCGGCCCGCCTCCAGCGCGCTGGGGCCGCCTCGAAGCGGCTAGGGGTTGTCCGACGGACCGTGACGCCTGCGGCGGGCTGTTCCCCTCCCCGCCCCTTCCCGAAACCGGGTCTCCGCCCCAGACCCCGGCCGGACGGCCCGGATGCGCGCGGTCATCCGCCGCACCGGCATGGCGACCGTGATCAGCCCGCCGGTGTGGGTGTTCACGGCGGTGGCCGGCTCCTCGCCCCCCGGGGTCCAGGGGCGGAGCCCCTGCCATGCGGCGGAGCCGCATATCGATGCTGCGGGAAGGGGGAAGCACCGATATACGGCTCCGCCGCGTGGTCCGCCGGGCACTCCGTAGGTCCCGCCTCGGCCGCTCAGCCCCGCCATGCGAGCCATACGCGGGGTGCTGGGCCGCCACGCGAGCCATGGGCCGCCGCGTGAGCCATGGGCGAGCTATCGGCGGGCGGCCAGGGCCGCCACGGCGGCCACGAGCGGGCAATCGCCGCCACGGCGCCTACGAGCGGGCGATCGCCGCCACGGCGGCCACGAGGGGCAATCAGCGCCCGGCTATGAGCGGGCGATCGGTGCCACCACCGCGTCCGTCAGCGACGCCAGGTCCTTGGGCGACAGCTCGACCTCCAGCCCGCGGCGGCCCGCCGAGACGCAGATCGTCTCGTAGCCGTCGGCCGACGCGTCCAGGGCCGTCGGAAGGCGCTTGCGCTGGCCGAGTGGGGAGATCCCGCCTCGCACATAGCCCGTGGTGCGCTCGGCCACCGCCGGGTCCGCCATCGTGGCGCGCTTGCCGCCGACCGCCGAGGCGAGCGCCTTGAGGTCGAGCGTGGCCGAGACCGGCACGATGGCGACCGTAAGGCGGTCATCGACGCTCGCCACGAGGGTCTTGAAGACTCGCTCCGGTGCGACGCCGAGCGCCTGGGCGGCCTCCTCGCCGTAGGACGGCGCCGCCGGGTCGTGCTCGTAGGAGTGCACGGTGAAGTCCGTGCCCGCGGCGGTGAGGGCGGTGGTGGCGGGGGTGCCCGCCGAGTTCTTCCTGGTCTTCTTCGGCATGTTCGTCCGCGTCAGTTGGGGCTGGTGGGACCGCGGGTCAGATCGACGGCGGGGAGCGACGGGAGCTTACCGATGACCGCGCTCTCGGCGCGAAGGAGTTTCAGCTCGTCGGCCAGCCGGCTCGCGGTGTCCGGCGCCTGCAGCAGCCGCTGCTTCGCGGGCGTGTCGAGCACGGCCGCGGCCGCCACCAGGTAGGAGAGGACGGACGGCTCGCCCGGCAGGTCCTGCTCGGCGGCCAGGGTGCGCTCCCGGGCGCCCGCGAGCCGCTTCTGGTACATGCGGAAGGCCCGTACGACCCCCGAGGCCAGCGCCCCGGCGCCCTCGCCCTGCTCCTCCTCCAGCTCCTTGACCTCGGCCGTCAGATACGGGCCCGAGGAGTCCACGGAGACCAGCTCGAAGCGGGTGGTGCCGGTGGCCAGCACCTCGAAGGTGCCGTCCTCCTGCTCCCGGATGGTGGCCGCGTCCGCCACGCACCCCACGGAATAGAAGGACTTGGCGGGGTCGGGGCCGAACCCGGCCGTGGGGCCGGGGTCCGGCGTCGTGAGGGAGTCCGGGAGGCCGATCGCGCTCGGCGCGACCTCATGGCCGTCCCTGATCGCGATCACCCCGAACCGGCGCGGCGCGTCCTCGGGGAGCGCCGACAAATCGCGCATCAGGGAGCGATACCGCTGCTCGAAGACGTTCAGGGGCATGACGAGCCCCGGGAACAGCACCGTGTTCAGCGGGAAGAGCGGAAGGCGCGCGGAGGTCACGGGGCGTAAGCCTAATGGCCCCGCGCGTTCCCTTTCACTGGCGCCGGGGCAGCGGTCACTGGCGCCGCAGCAGCCGGGACGCGCCGGCGGCGACCGCGGTGGCCAGCACCCAGCCCAGAAGGATCATGACGATGGACGCCCATTGGACGGCGCCCTGGGGTTTCCAGTAGCCGTCCATGCCCAGATCGATGACCGGAATCAGCAGATCGAGCGTGTACAGCGAGGCGTTCCAGTTCGGCGATTCATCAGGCTTCAGCGCCTCCGGCCGGTTGTGGGCGAAGAACACCGAGCCGACCGCCCACAGCACCGCCATCCACACCGCCGCCCGGCCCGGGCGGTAGCCGTAGGCCACCGTCCAGTCCTGGAGATAGCCCCACACCTTGCCGGCGAGCGGCAGCGTCTCCCGGCGGCGCCGCTGCTTGGCGAGCTGCACCTCGCGTGCGTCGGCGTCCTCGCCGCTGGCCCGCATCGTGTTGGCCAGCATCTCGTACGGCTCGGGGGCGTACTCGGGCGTGGCGGCGGCCACCCACTCCAGCCGCCGGGCCAGCGGGAAGTGGCCGCGCGGGATCAGGCACTCATAGCTGAACCCGGCCATGGTCAGCCCGCCAGGGCCCGGCCAGCTCACCGACTTGTCGACAAGATTGACCACCCGGGCGCCGGAGAGGATCACCCGGCCGCGCTGCGGCCGCTCCCCGAGGAAGCGCAGCTCGGGCGTCTGGACCCGGCGCAGCGACAGCTCCTGGTCGTTCTCCATGATGAAGCGGGCCTGGTCGAAGTCGATCGCGTCGCCGATCCGCCCGTCGTCCAGCCGGATCCCGCCCTCGCACTCGAAGCGCTGGATCCGGGTGCCACGGGTGGGGGTGGAGGCGGTGCCGTACGGCGGGGTGGAGCCGCTGGAGTACGTGCTCACCCCGCCCGCGGTGAGGTACAGGCTGCGCTCCACGGTCAGCTGCGGCGCGTTCAGCGCGCGGCGGCCGTAAGGGTTGCGCAGCCGGCTGCCGCGCAGGCTGAGCGACACGCCGATCTGCGCCCCGCGCAGGCTCAGCTCGCCGTACGACTCGATCATGTCGGCCTGGAAGTCCTGGGCGACGGTCAGCCCGTCGGCGCTG
Source organism: Streptomyces sp. MK37H (assembly GCF_018035285.1). Classification (NCBI taxonomy): domain Bacteria; kingdom Bacillati; phylum Actinomycetota; class Actinomycetes; order Kitasatosporales; family Streptomycetaceae; genus Streptomyces; species Streptomyces sp. MK37H. The sequence goes on from NZ_JAAAYH010000127.1 coordinate 5,853, forward strand.
ATCGACATGCCCCGGCGGTCGCGGCGCACAATGAGCTGGTTGAGCAGTAAATCGGTGCCGATATGGGCGTCGGTGAGCCGGATGCCGTGCTCGACCACACAGCGTGGCAGATGCAGATCGCCCTCGGTGCGCAGCCGGGCCGCCTCCAGCCGGGGGAGGGAGCAGCCCACCAGGCGCAGGGTGGTGAACTGCGCCTCGGGGACCAGCACCTCCCGCTCGAAGCGGCAGTTCTTGAGCTCCACATAGGGCTCGATGTTTCCGCCGGCCAGATCGAGCGTGCCGGTGATGTGCACCCCGTTGAGCTTGAGCGCCGAGACCCGGCCCGGCTGCGCGGGCGGCCCGTCCAGCAGCAGGAGGGCCACGACACGCGCGCGGACACTGCGCTCCGGGCCCCAGGCGTACGGTCCTGAGGGGTCGTTCCGCTGGGGGTGGGAGGTGCGCAGATCATGGGTGCTGCCATTGCGGAACGCCTGCCACATGCCCCATTCGGCGGTGGTCAGATCGAGGCCCGGGGGTGGGTCGCCATCGTGCGGCTCGGTCACAGCCGTGTCCCCTCCTGATTCTCCGTGTCCCCGTACGGAGCACATTCCCGCTGAGTAACCGGTTGAACGCCAACGGTCAGGGTCAACTTAGGGGGTCCGTATCACTGGCTGATACGGGGGGAGGGGCCTCGTGGCGGGTCTGAGACAATTGATCGCGTGATCTCCCGTATCGATCTGCGCGGTGCCGCCTTCCCTGAGGGCGGGATCGACCGCGACCTGCTGCCCCGTGCCGAGCTCGACGTCGAGGCCGCCCTGGAGAAGGTGCGGCCCATCTGCGACGACGTGCGCCATCGCGGTACCGCTGCGCTGATCGACTACGCCCATCGGTTCGACGGCGTGACCATAGAGCGGGTGCGGGTCCCCGCGGAGGCGCTGGAGAGCGCCCTCGCCGAGCTGGACCCGGCCGTGCGGGCCGCCCTGGAGGAGTCCATCCGGCGGGCCCGGCTGGTCCACCGCGACCAGCGGCGCACCGACCACACCACCCAGGTGGTGCCGGGCGGCACGGTCACCGAGCGCTGGGTGCCGGTCGAACGCGTCGGGCTGTACGTACCGGGCGGGCGCTCGGTCTACCCCTCGTCCGTGGTGATGAACGTGGTGCCCGCGCAGGAGGCCGGGGTCGCCTCGATGGCCGTCGCCTCCCCGCCGCAGGCGGAGTTCGGCGGGCTGCCGCACCCCACCATCCTCGCGGCGTGCGCCCTGCTGGGCGTGGACGAGGTGTACGCGGCGGGCGGTGCCCAGGCCGTCGCCATGTTCGCCTACGGCACCGAGGACTGCCGTCCGGTCTCGATGGTGACCGGGCCTGGCAACATCTGGGTCGCGGCGGCCAAGCGGCTGCTCAAGGGCCGGATCGGCATCGACGCCGAGGCCGGGCCGACCGAGATCGCCATCCTCGCCGACTCCACCGCCGACCCGGTGCATGTCGCAGCGGACCTGATCAGCCAGGCCGAGCACGATCCGCTGGCCGCGTCCGTGCTGGTCACCGATTCCGAGGAGCTGGCCGCCGCGGTCGAGAAGGAGCTCGAGGTCCAGGTCGGGGCCACCAAGCATGTCGCGGACCGGATCGGTCCGGCGCTGGCCGGGCGGCAGTCCGGCATCGTGCTGGTGGACGGTCTGGAGCAGGGCCTGGCCGTCGTGGACGCGTACGCGGCCGAGCACCTGGAGATCCAGACCGAGGACGCGGCGGCCGTCGCGGCCCGGGTGCGCAACGCCGGGGCGATCTTCGTCGGGGCCTACGCCCCGGTCTCGCTCGGTGACTACGCGGCGGGCTCCAACCATGTGCTGCCCACCGGCGGCTGCGCCTGCCACTCCTCGGGGCTGTCCGTGCAGTCCTTCCTGCGCGGCATCCATGTGGTGGACTACACCCGGGACGCGCTGGCCGAGATCGCCGGCCATGTGGTGACGCTGGCCGAGGCGGAGGATCTGCCCGCCCACGGCGCCGCGGTGAAGGCAAGGTTCGACTGGAAGGTGCCACCGAGCAAGTGACCGGCATTGACGATCTCCCGATCCGGGACGAGCTCCGTGGCAAATCCCCGTACGGCGCTCCGCAGCTGGACGTGCCCGTACGGCTGAACACCAACGAGAACCCCTATCCGCTGCCCGAGCCGCTGGTCGCCCGGATCGCCGAGCGGGTCGCCGAGGCGGCCCGGAACCTCAACCGCTACCCGGACCGGGACGCGGTCGAGCTCCGCACCGGGCTGGCCCGCTACCTCAGCCGTACGGCCGGTCTCGAGGTCGGCGTCGCCCAGGTCTGGGCGGCCAACGGGTCCAACGAGGTGCTCCAGCAGCTGCTGCAGACCTTCGGCGGCCCGGGGCGCACCGCGATCGGCTTCGAGCCCTCGTACTCGATGCACGCGCTGATCTCCCGTGGCACCGGCACCGGCTGGATTTCCGGTCCCCGGAACGCCGATTTCACCATCGATGTCGATGCCGCCCGTAAGGCCATCGCCGAGCACCGCCCCGATGTCGTCTTCATCACCTCGCCGAACAATCCGACGGGGACAGCGGTCGGCGCCGAGACGGTGCTGGCGCTGCACGACGCGGCGCAGGACGCCAGGGCGGACACCGCCGGGGCGCTCGTCGTCGTGGACGAGGCGTACGGGGAGTTCAGCCACCGTCCGTCGCTGCTGCCGCTGATCGAGGGGCGGCCGCGGCTGGTGCTCTCGCGGACCATGTCCAAGGCGTTCGGCGCGGCCGGGCTGCGGCTCGGCTACCTCGCCGCCGACCCGGCGGTCGTCGACGCCGTCCAGCTGGTCCGCCTGCCGTACCACCTGTCCGCCGTCACCCAGGCCACCGCGCTGGCCGCCCTGGAGCACACCGATACGCTGCTGGGGTACGTGGAGGCGCTCAAGGCCGAGCGCGACCGGCTGGTGAGCGAGCTGCGCACCATCGGCTGCGAGGTGACCGACTCCGACGCCAACTTCGTCCAGTTCGGCCGCTTCGAGGACGCCCACGCGGCGTGGCAGGGCCTGCTGGACCGGGGCGTCCTGGTCCGGGACAACGGGGTACCGGGATGGCTGCGGGTCACCGCGGGGACCCCGACCGAGAACGACGCGTTCCTCGACGCGGTACGCGAGCTGATGAAGGAGACGAGCGCATGACCCGCGTGGGACGCGTGGAGCGCACCACCAAGGAGACCTCGGTCGTCGTCGAGATCGACCTCGACGGCACCGGCCAGGTCGATGTGTCGACAGGGGTCGGCTTCTACGACCACATGCTCGACCAGCTCGGCCGCCACGGCCTCTTCGACCTCACGGTCAAGACCGAGGGCGACCTGCACATCGACACCCACCACACCATCGAGGACACCGCTCTCGCGCTGGGCGCCGCCTTCAAGCAGGCGCTCGGCGACAAGGTGGGCATCTACCGCTTCGGCAACTGCACGGTGCCGCTGGACGAGTCGCTGGCCCAGGTGACGGTCGACCTCTCCGGCCGCCCGTACCTGGTGCACACCGAGCCGGAGAACATCGCGCCGATGATCGGCACCTACGACACCACGATGACCCGGCACATCCTGGAGTCCTTCGTGGCCCAGGCGCAGATCGCCCTGCATGTCCACGTGCCCTACGGGCGCAATGCCCACCACATCGTGGAGTGCCAGTTCAAGGCCCTGGCGCGGGCCCTGCGCTACGCCAGCGAGCGCGACCCCCGCGCCGCCGGGATCCTCCCCTCCACGAAGGGCGCCCTGTAACTGTGAGCGGAGAAGCGAACGAGGTAGCCCTGTGAGCGTCGCGCGCGCGGCCGCCGGGCCGCAGACGACACTCGACCCGCGCTTTCGCCGCGCGGGCGGAGAAGCGAACGAGGTAGCCCTGTGAGCGTCGCGCGCGCGGCCGCCGGGCCGCAGACGAAACCCGACCCGCGCTTTCGCCGCGCGGGCGGAGAAGCGAACGAGGTAGCTGCGTGAACGGCCTGTCGACCGCGTTCATCCTCCTGGGACTGTTTCTGCTCGGCGGGGTCATCTCCTTCGTCAAGCAGGGCATGTCCAAGAGCATCATCACGCTGCTCGGGATCGGCGCCACGATGGCGCTGCTCGCCGGCGTCCTGCGGCTTGAGGTATGGAATTGAGCAACAAGAGCGTCGTTGTCCTCGACTACGGATTCGGCAACGTCCGGTCCGCCGAGCGGGCCCTCGCCCATGTCGGCGCGCAGGTCGAGATCACCCGTGACTACGACAAGGCCATGGCCGCCGACGGCCTGCTCGTCCCCGGCGTCGGCGCCTTCGCCGCCTGCATGAAGGGGCTGCGCGCGGCGCGCGGCGACTGGATCGTGGGGCGCCGGCTGTCCGGCGGCCGCCCGGTCATGGGCATCTGCGTCGGCATGCAGATCCTCTTCGGGCGCGGTATCGAGCACGGCGTCGAGGCCGAGGGCCTGGACGAGTGGCCCGGCACGGTCGAGCCGCTGCGCGCCCCCGTCGTCCCCCACATGGGCTGGAACACGGTCAAGGCGCCCGGGGACTCCCAGCTCTTCGCGGGCCTGGACGAGGGCGAGCGGTACTACTTCGTCCACTCCTACGCGGTCCGCACCTGGAAGCTCGAGGTCACCAACCCGCATATCCCCGCCCCCAAGGTCACCTGGTCCACCCATGGCGAGCCGTTCGTCGCCGCTGTCGAGAACGGCCCGCTGTGGGCCACCCAGTTCCACCCCGAGAAGTCGGGCGACGCCGGGGCGCGGCTGCTCCGCAACTGGCTCGACACGCTCTGACCGGCCCCCGCGTCAGCTCTCACCGCCCGCACGCTCTCACCGAAGGTTGTCCGCATGCGCACGCACCGCCTCGAACTCCTCCCAGCCGTCGATGTCCGCGACGGCCAGGCCGTCCGCCTCGTCCACGGCGAGTCCGGCTCCGAGACGTCGTACGGCGACCCGATGGAGGCCGCCCTGGCCTGGCAGCGGGCGGGCGCCGAGTGGCTGCACCTGGTGGACCTCGACGCCGCCTTCGGCACCGGGAACAACCGCGCGCAGATCGCCGAGGTGGCCCGCGCCATGGACCTCAAGGTCGAGCTGTCCGGCGGGATCCGCGACGACGCCTCGCTGGCCGCCGCCCTGGCCACCGGCTGCACCCGGGTGAACCTCGGCACGGCCGCGCTGGAGACCCCCGAGTGGGTCGCCAAGGTCATCGCCGAGCACGGCGACCTCATCGCCGTGGGCCTCGATGTGCGCGGCACCACGCTGCGCGGGCGCGGCTGGACCCGGGACGGCGGGGATCTGTACGAGACGCTGGCCCGCCTCGACTCCGAGGGCTGCGCCCGCTACGTCGTCACCGACATCGCCAAGGACGGCACCCTCCAGGGCCCCAACCTGGAGCTGCTGCGCAATGTCTGCGCCGCGACCGACCGCCCCGTCGTCGCCTCGGGCGGCGTTTCCTCGCTTGACGACCTGCGTGCCCTTGCGACCCTGGTACCGGAAGGTGTCGAGGGCGCCATCGTGGGCAAGGCGCTCTATGCCAAGGCATTCACCTTGGAAGAGGCGTTGGAGGCGGTGGCCGTATGACCTCACCCGAGATCGGGCGACGGGTCCAGACCGAGAGTCCCTGGGAGCAGACCATCGGGTTCGCCCGGGCCGTCGAGGCCGGTGACCTGGTGCTCGTCGCCGGGACGATGCCGCTGGCCGAGCGCGGCGTCCTGGAGGGCGAGGGGGATCCGTACGAGCAGACGCTCGCGGCCTTCGGCCATGCGCTGGACGCGCTGAAGAAGTTCGACCTCGGCGTCGAATCGGTGGTCCGCACCCGTATGTACCTCACCCACGCCCGTGACGTGGACGAGGTGGGCCGCGCCCACAAGGAGCTCTTCGACGCCGTGCGCCCCGCCGCGACGCTGGTCGTGGTGTCCGGCTTCGTCGACTCGCGCGTCCTGGTGGAAGTCGAACTGGAAGCATTCCGAGGAGCACGACAGTCATGACCCTGGCGGTCCGAGTCATCCCCTGCCTGGACGTGGACAACGGCCGGGTCGTCAAGGGCGTCAACTTCCAGAATCTGCGCGACGCGGGCGACCCGGTCGAGATGGCCAAGATCTACGGCGAGGAGGGCGCGGACGAGCTCACCTTCCTCGACATCACCGCCTCCTCCGGCGACCGCGAGACCACCTACGACGTGGTCCGCCGCACCGCCGAGCAGGTCTTCATCCCGCTCACGGTCGGCGGTGGCGTCCGCACCCCGGAGGACGTCGACAAGCTGCTGCGCGCCGGGGCGGACAAGGTCGGCGTCAACACCGCCGCCATCGCCCGCCCCGAGCTGATCCGTGAGATCGCCGAACGCTTCGGCAGCCAGGTGCTCGTCCTCTCGGTCGACGCCCGCCGCTGCCCCGAGGGGACGGTGACCCCCTCCGGCTACGAGGTCACCACCCACGGCGGCCGCCGTGGCACCGGTATCGACGCCGTCGAATGGGCCCACCGCGCGGCGGAGCTGGGCGCCGGGGAGATCCTGCTGAACTCCATGGACGCGGACGGCACCAAGGACGGCTACGACACCGCCATGATCGAGGCCGTCCGCAAGCACGTCACCGTCCCGGTGATCGCCAGCGGCGGTGCCGGCAAGGCGGCCGACTTCTCCCCGGCCATCGCCGCGGGGGCCGACGCGGTGCTCGCGGCCTCCGTCTTCCACTTCGGCGATCTGCGGATCGGCCAGGTGAAGGACGCACTACGGAGGGCTGGCCACCCGGTCCGCTGAGGCGCGCCCGCGCCGCCGCCCAGGGCCTGTCGTCAAAGGGGGCGCCCTGCTCCCAACCGACGCCTGGCACGGCCGCTCGCCGCGTTGTCGCATCACCCGAGTACGCCGAGTACGAGGGCGACGCTCCGCCTTGCGATCGACCGCACCGGACTCCCCCGGGCTACCGCTGGGAGGTGCCCCCCGCTCGCGGCCGGGCGCCGCCTTTGACGACAGACCCCAGGAGGGCCCAAGGAGGCGTCTGACGGATCGTGACGCCTGCGGCGGGCTGCTCCCTCCCCGCCCCTTCCCTCTTACTGGGGCTCTGCCCCAGACCCCGGGGTTCAGGGTCCTTCTGACGGATCTCCGCGGCGTCGCGACGCCCGGCACGCCCTCTCGCCGCACCGCGCGAAAACCCAAGTAGCTCCGCTACGAGGGCTTCCGCACGGCACGCCGAGAGCACGCCCCGGACGCCGCTCCTTCTTCCACGGAGATCCGTCAGAAGGACCCTAGGGCAGAGCCCCTGCCACGCGGCGGAGCCGCGTATCGATGCTGCGGGAAGGGGCGGGGAGGGGAGGATCCGCCGGACACACCGCAGGGCGTGCCTGGTATTACTTCGTGGCGGATCCCGGCCGCTGGCGGTACGCGTCGACGATGCCGCGCTTCAGCACGGCGCTCTCCGACAGGACGTCGCCCTTCTTGCCCGCCCCGGCGTCCTTCGTCCGGTAGCTGTGCTCACCGAGGTAGGCGAGGCTGTCCCGGTCGAAGACCCACTCGGTGGTACTCAGGCCCCGCTCGTCGGTGCGGACGATGCCGACCCCGTGCCGGCCCGCCGCGTCCACCGCGTCCTCGTGCCGGGTCACCCCGGGGATCTTCGCGGCGGCCTTGTACAGGGCGGCGGCGTTCTCCGGCGGCATCACCGTCTCGCCCAGCAACTGGCCGATCCGGTCGAAGACGGCCTGCGTCTTCTCCTGGCCCTCGTCCGCGTCGGTCATCCGGTAGAGCTCATCGAGCAGGACGTCCGGGTCGGTCGGCAGGGACGCCAGCCACTGGTAGGTGGGACGGTTGATGCCCGCCGGAGACCCTCCCAGTTCGCGCAGCGGGAAGTAGCTCCCGCCCTCGTGGATCTCGCCGATCTTGGTCATCCGCTTCGCCCGCTGCGACAGCCAGATCTCCCGCTCGCCGCGCGGCTCCAGCTTGGAGGAGCCGTCGTCCTTCAGCTCGGCACCCCGCCCCACGCTCTTGACGTAGACGAACTGGTCCTGTCGCACCGGCTTGACGTCCGACTTCGCCGCGGTCCCGGCGATCCGGTCGAGCAGGACGGTGGCGGTCTCGCGGGGCTGGGAGCCATCGCCGGAGTCGCCGCCCGCGGTCAGGGTGACGGCCAGCGCCCCGGCCAGCGCCAGGGCCGCGGCGGGCATCAGCAGCGCCGGGCGCGGCAGCCGCCGCCGGACCTTCCGGGCGGGCGCGGGGGTGCGGTTCTGGTCGTCATCGATGTGCTGCATCAATCGGTCCTTGTGGTGGAGGTACGGAGCGGAGGGCACGTCCCGTTCCGCCGGGACGGGAGGAAGCAGCCGGGCGAGCTCCTCGCGCGCGGTGTCCTCGTACGCGTCGCACGGGGTGTCCTCGTACGCGTCGCACGCGGCGTCCTCGTACGCGGCGTCCTCGCGCTCGGGCCGGGCGGGCCCGGAGCCGGCGGCGTTCATCGGGGGTCCTCCTGAAACTCCTGAAAGGGCAGGGCCGCGAACGCGGCCTCACGCTGTACCTCTCCGCGACGGTGCGGCGGTTCCTTCTTTTCTTCCGCGAGCCGCTGATCGGCGAGGGTGCGCAGCCGGGCGCGGGCCCGGGACAGCCGCGAGCGCACCGTTCCCACCGGGATGCCCATGGCCTCGGCCGCCTGTGCGTAGTCCAGGCCGGACCAGACGCACAGCGCCAGCACCTCCTGTTCCCCGCGCCGCAACCGGCCGAACACCGTGCGCACGGCGGCGAGTCGGCGGGCGTCGTCGATCCGGCCCGCCGACTCCTCCGCGAAGTCCGCCACCGGGGCGGGGGCCGGGCGGCGGGCCAGGAAGGCCAGGCGCCGGCCGATGCCGCGGTTGGCGTTGCGCGCCTTGTTCGTCGCCACGCCCAGCAGCCACGGTTTCAGCGTGCCGTCGCCCGGCTCCAGTTGCTCCCGGGTGCGCCAGGCGTCGAGGAACGTATCGCCCATCACCTCCTCGGCCACCGACCAGTCGCCGGTCAGCCGGAAGGCATGGTTGTAGACCGTGCGCGCGTAACTCTCGTAGAGCTCCGCGAACGCCTCGCGGTCACCCGCCCGTATCCGGGCCCGCAGGCCATCACTCATCTCGTTCACACCTCACACCCGTGCCTCTCCGCACGGCGGAGGTGGTTCCCGTGACCTGCGCCACACATGGGGCGCGGGCGCTTACGGGATGTCCGGCGGACCACGCCGCGGAGCCGCATATCGATGCCGCGGGAAGGGGCGGGGAGGGGAGTAGCCCGCCGCAGGCGTCGGCAGGCGTCCGCAGGCGTCAAGATCCGCCGGACACCCCCTACTCGGCCGGGACGGACGCCGCCTCGATCACCTCGTCCAGCACGTCACGCGAGCGGAGCAGGTCCGCGATCATGCGGTCGATGCGCTCCCGCTCCACCGTCAGATCGGAGACCAGCTGCCCGTTGGCCGTCCGCGACGGGCCGCCGTCCGAGTCCCGCATGCAGGGGAGCAACTGGGCGATCTTCTCGCTGCACAGCCCCGCGGCGAACAGCTCCTGGATGCGGATGACGCGGTCCACCGCGCCCTCCCCGTACTCGCGATGGCCGCCCGGGGTGCGCTCGGCCGTCATCAGGCCCTGCTTCTCGTAGTAGCGCAGCGAGCGCTCGCTGACGCCGGTGCGCCGCGCCAGTTCGCCGATCCGCATTCCTCACCTCGTCTGCCGGTCCGGGCTTGAATCTGACATCGGTGGCAAGTTCTACCGTACCCGCATGACGCACACACCCGAGATACCCGGCCTCTTCGAACCCGCCCGACTCGGCCCTCTCGACCTCCCCAACCGCCTGGTCATGGCGCCGATGACGCGCAACCGCGCCGCCGCCGACGGCGTGCCCCTGCCGATCATGGCCACCTACTACGCCCAGCGCGCCACGGCCGGGCTGATCGTCGCCGAGGCCGCCACGCCCAGCGCGGTCGGGCAGACCTACCCCGACATCGCCGCGATCCACAACGCGGCGCAGGTGGCCGGATGGCGGCGGGTGACCGACGCGGTGCACGCGGCGGGCGGCCGGATGTTCCTCCAACTGCAGCACGGCGGCCGGGTCGGCCACCCGGACACCAGCGGGCTGATGCCGGTGGCGCCCTCGCCGGTGCCGCTCCCGGAGACGATCTTCACCCCGAACGGCCATCAGGAGGCCGTCGTACCGCGCGAGATGACGCTCGAGGAGATCCGTTCCACCATCGCCGACTTCGCCGCCGCCGCGCGCAACGCCCTGGACGCGGGCTTCGCCGGAGTGGAGGTGCACGCCGCCAACGGCTACCTCCTCCACCAGTTCCTGGCCCAGGGCACCAACCGCCGCACCGACGGCTACGGCGGCTCGGTGGCCGGACGCGTCCGGTTCGTGGCCGAGGTGGTCCACGCCGTCGCCGACGCGATCGGCCCCGAGCGGGTGGGCCTGCGCATCTCGCCCGGATCGACCGTCAACGGCATCGAGGAGGGCGACACCGGGGCCCTCTACCCCGCGCTCATCAAGGAATTCGCGGACACCGGCCTCGCCTATCTGCACATCGTCCGCGCCCAGCCGGACCAGCCCCTCTTCCGGGAGCTCCGCGCCTCCTGGCCGGCCACCCTGATCGCCAACCCGTCGCTGCCCGGCGACGGCGTCCCCGCCGACGGCGGTATGCGCCAGGCCGGGGCACTGCTGGCCGAAGGCGCCGACCTGATCGCCCTCGGCCGCACCTTCCTGGCCAACCCCGACCTGGTGACCCGCCTGCGTACCGGCGCTCCGCTCAACCCCATCCGGGACGCGTATCTGATGTACGTGGGCGGCGAGACCGGCTACACGGATTACCCCACCCTGACGGCGGCCTGAGCTCAGCCGACCCGGACGGCCGGCTGGTGGCGGACGGGGAAGTTGACCGAGTTCGCGATGAAGCACGCCTGATGGGCGTCGTGATGCGCCGAACGCGCCCGCTCCAGCATCGCCTCGTCCGCGACGGTGACCACCGGATTGAGCACCACCTCGGTGAAGCGCCCGCTGTGCCCGGCCGTCTCCTCCATGACCCCGGCGGCGACGTCCTCGTACGCCGTGACCGTTACCCCGTCCCGGGCGCATACGGAGAGGTAGGTCAGCATGTGGCACTGCGAGAGCGAGGCCAGCAGGAACTCCTCCGGGTTCCAGCACTCCGGATCCCCCAGGAACGCGGGATCGGCGCTGCCCCGCAGGGTCGGCTTTCCCTCGCCGAGGATGTCGTGCGACCGCCCGTAGTCCCGGTAACCACTCGTCCCCGAACCGGTGTTACCGGTCCACCGGACGGTGGCGCGGTAGGTGTGCTGTCGGCCCATCGTCTGTGCGCTCCCCTTCGTATCCCAGCGGTGGCGGAGCTGGCCCCCGCCCATCGTGCCGTGCTGACTGGGAGTGTCGCACCCGGGAGGAGCGCGTCCTGGTACGGGGGCTCTGACCTGCGCAGACTCGGTGGGGTCAGAACAGAGCGGCACCAGGACGGAAAGGGAAACCGCCATGAACGCCATGACCGGGACCGGCAAGGTCGTGCTCATCACCGGGGCCAGCAGCGGGATCGGGGCGGCGACCGCGCGTCGGCTCGCCGCCGAGGGGCACCGGGTCTATCTGGGGGCGCGGCGGACCGAGCGGCTGGGGGAGCTGGCCGGGGAGATCACCGCCGACGGCGGCAGCGCGGCGTACCAGAGGCTGGATGTCACCGCGGCCGACGACATGCGGGCCTTCGTGGCGGCCGCCCGGGAGCGGTTCGGGCGGGTGGATGTGATGGTCAACAACGCCGGGGTGATGCCCCTTTCGCCGCTCGAGGCGCTGAAGGTCGACGAGTGGGACCGGATGCTCGATGTGAATGTGCGCGGTGTGCTGTACGGCATCGCCGCGGCCCTGCCGGTGATGCGGGAGCAGGGCGGCGGGCATGTCGTGAACATCGCCTCGGTCGGCGCGTACGAGGTGTCGCCCACCGCCGCGGTGTACTGCGCCACCAAGTTCGCCGTACGCGCCATCTCGGAGGGGCTGCGCCAGGAGTCGGCCGGTGGCATCCGGGTCAGCCTGATCTCCCCGGGCGTGACCGAGTCCGAACTCGCCGAGTCCATCTCCGATCCGGCCGCCCGCGAGGCCATGAAGACCTACCGCTCGGTGGCCATCCCCGCCTCCGCGATCGCCGACGCCATCGCGTACGCCGTCGGACAGCCGCCCGAGGTCGACGTCAACGAGATCGTGGTGCGCCCGGCCGCGAGCGCCCAGTAGGGGCGGGCCGTCCGGGAGAGGCGGGCCGTCCAGGAGGGGCGGGCCGTCCAGGAGGGGCGGGCGGAAAATCCGTACGGCGATCGCCGGCGGCGGCTCACACTGAGGGCATGGATGGAGCCACGTCGAGTCAGCTGCTGGGATTCCCGCCGGACGCGCGGGTGCTCATCGTCAACTGCGACGACCTCGGCATGCACGAGTCGGTCAACGTCGCCGTCATCGACGCGATCGAGGAGGGGATCGCGAGCTCCTGCAGCCTGATGGTGCCGTACCCGGGGGCGTCGCAGGCCCTGCGGATGCTGCGCGCGCGGCCGGGCATCCCGTTCGGCATCCACCTCACGCTCGTCCGCGACGCGGACCACCTCCGGTGGGGACCGCTGAGCGCCAGGGGGACGGTGGCGTCGCTGCTGGACGAGCGGGGCGAGCTCTTCACCGCCGACCGGCGGGAGGAGCTGTTCGCGCGGGCGCGCCCCGAGGAGGTCGAGTTGGAGTTCCGGGCCCAGATCGAGGCCGTGGCCGACGCGGGACTGACGCCGACTCATCTGGACTGGCACTGTCTGGCCGACGGCGGCCGCGAGGACGTCTTCGAGGTGACCGTGGCGCTGGCGGGGGAGTACGGACTGGCGGTGCGGGTCTGGCTGGACGGCGGCCGCCGGACGGCGCGCGGGCGGGGGCTGCCGGTCACCGACCATGACTTCCTGGACAGCTTCGCCCTCGATGTCGACGGTAAGGCGGCCCGCTACGCCGAGTTGCTGCGCGCCCTTCCGCCCGGGCTCAGCGAGTGGGCGGTCCACCCCGGGCTGGACGACGCCCGGTCGCGGGCCGCCGAGCCAGGCGGCGGATGGCGGGTGCGCCACGGCGACCACGCGTTCCTGACGTCGGCCCGGGCCCGCGAACTGCTGGCGGAGGAGGGCATCGTGGTGATCGACTACCGGCCGCTCCAGCGGATCTGGTCCAGCGGGCGCCCGATGTGACGCCATCCGGTCCGGGGGGGCGGCCGACGTGATGCCATCTGGTCCGGGGGACGGCCGACTTGACGCCGTTGCCGGGGCCCGCTTTGATCGCAGCAGCCGCACGGTGTACCTGCCCCGTGCCGCGCAAGAGGTGCGCCCAGCCGGTAGGGGACCCGGTGCCGGTCCCGAGCCCGGACACAGTCGCCAGGACGGCGGATGCCATCCGAGGCGGGGACGCTACCCGCGAGTGTTGGAGCTTTCATGCCAGCCAGCCACGCCGCACGCCTTCGTCGCCGCTGGGCCCTCGCGTCGGTGGTGACGGCCGCCGCCGCTGCGGCCGCCGTCGTGACCGTGTCCATGTCCTCGGGAGCCAGCGCGTCCGAAGTGGCGCTGCCGCCCGTCCATGGTGGCTTCGACTACCAGATCGGCGGGGCGTACACCCCGCCGAAGGGGGTCGACATCGTCAGCCGCGACCGCGGGGACTCCCCGGCGGACGGGCTGTACAACATCTGCTACGTCAACGCCTTCCAGGTCCAGCCGGGCGAGCGCGACCAGTGGCCGGACGACCTGCTGCTGCGCGACCGCAACGGCGATCTCGTCATCGACACCAAGTGGAAGGAACCGCTGCTCGACCTCCGTACCGCCGAGAAGCGCGAGCGGGTGGCGGACAAGGTCGACGGGTGGATCGACGGCTGCGCCGACAAGGGCTTCGACGCCGTCGAGCCCGACAACTACGACAGCTACGAACGCTCCAAGAAGCTGCTGACCACCGCTCACGCCAAGGCGTTCATGGCCCTGTTGTCGGAGCACGCGCACGCCCAGGGTCTGGCCATCGCGCAGAAGAACACCGCGGAGCTCCTCCCCGACCGGAAGGCGGCCGGGCTGGACTTCGCGGTGGTCGAGGAGTGCGGCGAGTACGACGAGTGCGGTGAGTTCGCCAAGGCGTACGACGACCATGTGGTGGTGGTCGAGTACGGCGACGAGGGCTTCGCCAAGGCGTGCGACGGCTGGGGCGACCGGCTCAGCGTCGTCCGGCGGGACGAGGATGTCTCTCCCGCGGGCGACGACGGTTACGTTCGCGAGACCTGCTAGACCTGCTAGGGGATTCCCTCGCGTCGTCCCCGTCCGCCCCGCGCGGGCGGGGACGCTTCGCGTTCGGCGGGCGGCTCAGATGCCCAGCTTGGCCTCGTGCGCCTTGGCCACGGCCTCCTTGTCGCCCTCCAGCTCGACCCGGGCGGAATCCTGGCGGCCGGTGAGGAAGAGCGCCAGCTCGCCCGGTTCGCCGGTGACCGTGACGACCGGGGTGCCGCGGTGGGCCACCGCCGTACGGCCGTCCGGGCGGCGCAGCACCAGGCCGACGGGGGAGCGGCGGCCGAAGATCCGGGCGCCGCGCTCGATGCGGGACCACAGCGTGTCGGCGAAGACCGGGTCCAGCTCGCGCGGCGTCCAGTCCGGCCGGGCGCGGCGCACATCCTCGGCGTGGACGTAGAACTCGAAGCTGTTGGCCGCCTCGTCCACCTGCTTCAGCGCGAACGGCGACATCCGCGGCGGACCGGTGCGGAACAGCTGGAGCAGCTCTTCGTACGGCCGCGCAGCGAACTCCTCCTGCACCCGGGCCAGCCGCGCGGCCAGCGGCTTGACCAGCACCCCGGCGGCCGCGTCGGGGCGGCGCTCGCGGACCACCAGATGGGCCGCCAGATCGCGGGTGCTCCAGCCCTCGCACAGCGTCGGGGCCCCGGGGCCCGCGCCGTCCAAGAGGTCGGCGAGGAGCAGGCGTTCGCGCTTCGCGTGAGTGGACATGCGTCCACCCTACGACCGGGGCCCGCCCGCTGCCATGAGGAGCGCCGCCGCGCGCCCCGGCGGGGCGGCTCCGCCCGGGCCTACGGGGTGCGCGGCTCCGCCGC
>NZ_JAAAYH010000128.1:0-20801 GCF_018035285.1 Streptomyces sp. MK37H
CAGGCCACCACCCAGGTGCTGGGGCTGCTCCAGCAGTGGCTGGCCGACGACCGCTTCACGGACTCACGCCTGGTCCTGCTGACCTCGGGAGCCGTGGCCACCGAGGCCGGTGAGCCGGTGACGGACCTCGCGGGCGCCGCCGTCCACGGTCTGCTGCGCACGGCGCAGGCCGAGAACCCGGACCGCTTCGTCCTCCTGGACATCGACGGCCAGGACGCGTCCCTCGCGGCGCTTCCGGCCGCGCTGGCGGCGGGCGAGGAGCAGCTGGCCGTCCGTGCGGGCGTGGCCCGTATCCCGCGGCTGGCCAGGGTGCCGGTCGCGGACGGGACGACCACTGAGAACACCTTCGGCCCCGAGGGCACGGTGCTGGTGACCGGCGCGTCCGGTTCGCTGGGCGGGCTCGTGGCGCGGCATCTGGTGGCCGAGCGTGGCGTACGGCATCTGCTGCTGGTGAGCCGTCGCGGCGGCGAGGCGCCGGGTGCGAATGAACTCACCACCGAGCTGGCCGAGTTGGGCGCCACGGTGAGCTGGTCGGCATGTGATGTGGCCGACCGGGACGCGCTCGCCGCGGCCCTCGCCGCCGTCCCCGCCGAGCACCCGCTGACCGCCATCGTCCACACCGCCGGTGTGCTGGACGACGGTGTGATCGGCTCCCTCACCCACGAGCGCGTCGACCACGTCATGCGCCCGAAGGTGGACGCGGCGTGGCACCTCCACGAGCTCACCCGCGACCTGGACCTCACCGCCTTCGTACTCTTCTCCTCCGCCTCGGGCGTGTTCGGCACCCCTGGCCAGGGCAACTACGCGGCCGCCAACGCCTTCCTGGACGCCCTGGCCGCACACCGCCGCGCCGAGGGCCTGCCCGCCGTCTCACTGTCCTGGGGCCCCTGGGCGGGCGCCGGTATGGCCGGTGGCCTGGACGAGGCCGACATCAGCCGGATGCGGCGCGCCGGGCTGCCGCCGCTGTCCCCGGCGGAGGGCCTGGCGCTCCTCGACGCCGCGCTCACCACGGACGAGGTGGCACCGGTCCCGATGCGCGTGGACGCCGTGGCGCTGCGCGCCCAGGCCGCGGCGGGCGCGCTCGCGCCGCTGCTGCGCGGGCTGGTGCGGGTCCCGGTGCGCCGCGCGGTGGACACCGCCGCGGGCTGCGGTTCCGCGCTGGCGGAGCGGCTGGCCGGGCTGAGCGCGGCCGAGCAGGACCGGCTGCTGCTGGACCTGGTCCGTACGCAGGTGGCGGCCGTCCTCGGCTATGCGGGCCCGCAGGCCGTCGAGGAGGGCCGGGCGTTCAAGGAGCTGGGCTTCGACTCCCTGACCGCCGTCGAGCTGCGCAACCTGCTGCGTGAGGCCACCGGGCTGCGGCTGCCGCCGACGCTCGTCTTCGACTACCCCACCTCGACCGCCCTGGCGGGCCATCTGCGCCAGGAGATCGTCGGGGACCCGGCCGACGGAGACGTCCCCGACCGGATGATCAGCGCGGTGGACCGCGACGACCCGATCGCGATCGTCGCCATGAGCTGCCGCTTCCCCGGCGGGGTGCACTCGCCCGAGGAGCTGTGGCAGTTGCTGGTGGCCGGTGACGACGCCATCACCCCGTTCCCCGCCGACCGCGGCTGGGACCTCGCCACGCTCTACAGCGACGACCCCGACCTCGAGGGCACCAGCTACACCCGCGAGGGTGGCTTCCTGCACGACGTGGCCGACTTCGACGCCTCGTTCTTCGGCATCTCGCCGCGCGAGGCGCTCGCGATGGACCCGCAGCAGCGGCTGCTGATGGAGACCACCTGGGAGGCGTTCGAGCGGGCCGGGATCGACCCGGCCGCGCTGCGCGGCAGCCGTACCGGGGTCTACATCGGCTCCAACGACCAGGACTACCTGACCCTGTGGCTGAACGAGCCGCAGGGCCTCGAAGGCCACCTCGGCACCGGCAACTCCTCCAGCGTGGCCTCCGGCCGCCTCTCCTACGCCTTCGGGCTCGAAGGCCCCGCGGTCACCATCGACACGGCCTGCTCGTCCTCGGTGGTGGCGCTGCACCTGGCCGCGCAGGCGCTGCGCAGCGGCGAATGCTCGCTCGCGCTGGCCGGTGCCGTCACGGTCATGTCCACCCCGGGCGCCTTCCTGGAGTTCAGCCGGCAGCGCGGACTGGCCGCCGACGGCCGGATCAAGGCGTTCTCCGGTGACGCGGACGGCACCAACTGGTCCGAGGGCGTGGGCCTGTTCCTGGTGGAGCGGCTCTCCGACGCCCGCAGGAACGGTCACCCGGTGCTCGCCGTCCTGCGCTCCACCGCCATCAACCAGGACGGCGCGTCCAACGGCCTGACGGCGCCCAACGGCCCGTCCCAGCAGCGCGTCATCCGGCAGGCCCTCGCCAACGCGGGGCTGTCGGCCACGGACATCGACGCCGTGGAGGCCCACGGCACCGGGACGACGCTGGGCGACCCGATCGAGGCGCAGGCGCTGCTCGCCACCTACGGCCAGGACCGGCCCGAGGACCGGCCGCTGTGGCTGGGTTCGGTGAAGTCCAACATCGGCCACACCCAGGCCGTGGCGGGCGCCGCCGGCATCATGAAGATGGTCATGGCGATGCGGCACGGTGTGCTGCCGCGGACGCTGCACGTCAGCGAGCCGACTCCGCACGTCGACTGGACCGCCGGTGACATCGAGCTGCTGACCGAGGCCCGGCCCTGGCCGGAGACCGGCCGTCCGCGCCGCGCGGGCGTGTCGTCGTTCGGCTTCAGCGGCACCAACTCGCACGCGATCATCGAACAGGCCCCGGCCATGGACGCGGTCTCCGCGCCCGCTCCGGAGCGGTCCCTGCCCGTCCTCGCCTGGCCGGTCTCGGCCCGTACCGAGGACGCGCTACGGGCCCAGGCCGCACGGCTGCGCCCCTCCGTGGCCGCCGGGGCCGACGGTCCGCGCCCGCTCGACCTCGCGTACTCCCTGGCCACCTCGCGCGCCGCCCTGGAACACCGGGCCGTGTTGCTCGGCCGGGACGGCGACCTCCTCGGCGACCAGCTCGCGGCGCTGGCCGAGGGGCGCGGTGCGGCGGGGCTCGTCCAGGGTTCGGTGGCCGGTGGCAAGGTGGCGTTCCTCTTCACCGGTCAGGGCAGCCAGCGGCTCGGCATGGGGCGTGAGCTGTACGACGCGTTCCCCGTATTCGCGGAGGCGCTGGACGCGGTGTGTGCGGAGCTGGACCGGCATCTCGAACGGCCGCTTCGTGAGGTGCTGTTCGGGGAGGACGCCGAGGCGCTGGACCGGACCGGGTTCACCCAGCCCGCGCTGTTCGCGGTCGAGGTGGCGCTGTTCCGGCTCGTCGAGGCGTGGGGCCTGAAGGCGGACTTCCTGTCCGGTCACTCGATTGGTGAGCTGGCCGCCGCGCATGTGGCCGGTGTGCTCTCCCTCACCGACGCGTGCACGCTGGTGGCCGCGCGTGGCCGGCTGATGCAGGAGCTGCCCACCGGTGGCGCGATGATCGCCGTCCAGGCGTCCGAGGACGAGGTGACGCCGCTGCTCACCGAGCGTGTCTCGATCGCCGCGCTCAACGGGCCCACCTCCGTCGTCATCGCGGGTGATGAGGATGCGGCGGCTGAGATCGCGGCCGTATTCGAGGCCCAGGGCCGTAAGACCAAGCGCCTCACGGTCAGCCACGCCTTCCACTCGCCGCGCATGGACGGCATGTTGGACGCGTTCCGCGAGGTGGCGCGGGGGCTCACGTACGAATCCCCGCGCATCCCGATCGTGTCCAACCTGACGGGCGAGCTGGTCTCCACCGAGGAGATCACCAGCCCCGATTTCTGGGTGCGCCACGTCCGCGAGGCGGTCCGTTTCCTCGATGGCGTACGGACGTTGGAAGCCCAGGGCGTCACCACCTACGTCGAGCTGGGCCCCGACGGCGTCCTGACCGCCATGGCCCAGGAGTGCGTCACCGACGCCGACGCGGCCGGTTTCGCCGCCGCGTTGCGCACGGACCGCACCGAGGCCGAGACCGTCACCACCGTGCTCGCCCAGGCGTATGTCCGGGGCGCCGAGGTGGACTGGGCCGGGTACTTCGCCGGGACCGGCGCACACCGCGTCGACCTGCCGACATACGCGTTCCAGCGCCGCCGCTACTGGCCGGACACCGCCCTGGAGGCCGGGACCCCGGCCGAGGGTGCCGTGGACGCGGTGGACGCGCGGTTCTGGGAGGCCGTGGAGCGCGAGGACTGGGAGTCGCTCGCCGGTGAGCTGCGGGTCGAGGGCGACCAGCCGCTCAGCGCGGTGCTGCCCGCCCTGTCGTCGTGGCGCCGCGCCCAGCGCGAGCGGTCCGCCGCCGACGGCCACCTCTACAACGTGGTGTGGAAGCCGCGTCAGCGGGGCGGCCCGTCGGGCGCTCCGGCCCCGTCCGGCACCTGGCTGACCGTCGTCCCGGCGAGCCACGCCGACGACCCGCGGATCACCGCCGTGGCCGGTGATCTGACGCGCCGCGGCGTGCGGGTCGTCACGCTGGAACTGGACGCCGTGGACACCGACCCCGCCGCCGTGGCCGACCGTCTCGCCGCGGCGTCGGCCGACGGCCCGGTGGCCGGGGTGCTGTCCCTGCTGGCGCTGGACGAGCGGCCGCACCCGGAGCATCCGGCGGTGCCGGTCGGCCTCGCGCTGACCGGTGCGCTGGCCGAGGCGCTGGCGCGGCGGGGTGACGACGCCCCGGCGCGGCTGTGGTGCGCCACCCGGGGCGCGGTCTCGACCGGCGGCGCCGACCGGCTGGACAGCGCCACCCAGGCCCAGGTCTGGGGCTACGGACGCGTGGTCGCCCTGGAGCAGCCCGAGCGCTGGGGCGGTCTGGTGGACCTCCCGGAGACCGTGGACGAGCGGGCGCTGGACCGGCTCGCTGCCGTACTCGCCGGGTCGGACGACGAGGACCAGGTGGCGATCCGCCCCACCGGGGTCTTCGTACGCCGCCTCGTCCCGGCCCCGCGCACCGCGGCCACCGCGGCCGCCGAGCCCTGGACACCGCGCGGCACCGTGCTGGTGACCGGTGGCACGGGCGCCCTGGGGCGGCATGTGGCCCGCTGGCTGGCGGACCATGGCGCGGAGCGGCTGGTGCTGCTCAGCCGCCGTGGCCCCGACGCGCCGGGCGCGGCCGAGATCGTGGCCGAACTGTCCGGCACCGACACCGCCGTGACCGTCGAGGCGTGCGATGTGGCCGACCGCCACGCGCTCGCCGCGCTGGTGGAGAAGCTGGCCGTGGACGGCACGCCGGTCCGGGCCGTGGTGCACTCGGCCGGGATCTCCCAGGAGCCCGGCACCGGCACCGAACTCCCCGAGTTCGCCCGGATCTTGGCGGCCAAGACGACCGGTGCGGTCCACCTCGACGCGCTCTTCGGCGCGGACGCCGACCCGCTGGACGCCTTCGTGCTCTTCTCCTCGATCGCCGGGGTGTGGGGCAGTGGCGGCCAGGGCGCCTACGCGGCCGGAAACGCGTTCCTCGACGCGCTGGCCGAACAGCGCCGGGCCCGTGGCCTGCCCGCCACCTCCGTGGCCTGGGGCCCGTGGGCGGAGGGCGGCATGGCCGCCGAGGGCGACGCCGAGGAGCAGCTGCGCCGCCGCGGACTGCCGCCCATGGCACCGGAGGTGAACATGGTCGCCTTCCAGCGGGTGCTCTCCCGCGAGGAGACCGCCGTGACGGTGGCGGATGTCGACTGGGAGCGTTTCGCCCCGGCCTTCACCGCCGCCCGCCCCCGCCCGCTGATCGACGATCTGCCGCAGGTGGCCAGGGCCCTGCGCGGCGGCGACGACGGCGGGCCGGCGGACACGGCGGCGGCCGACGGCGCGTCGGGCCTGCGCGAGCGGCTCGCCGGGCGGTCCGCGGCCGAGCGAAAGGACACGGTGCTGGAGCTGGTCCGCACCCATGTGGCCAGCGCCCTCGGCCACGCCTCCGCCGACGAGGTCGAGGCCGGGCGCGCCTTCAACGAGTTGGGCTTCGACTCGCTCACCGCGGTCGAGCTGCGCACCCGGCTCGGCGCGGCCACCGGCCTCAAGCTGCCCGCCAGCCTGGTCTACGACTACCCGACACCGGCCGCGCTCGCCGAGCACCTGCTGACCGAGCTGGTCCCGGACGGACCGGACCACGGCCACGCCCTGCCCGATGTGGACCTCGATCCGCAGGACGTCGAGCTGCGCCGCACCCTGGCCACCATCCCGATGAGCCGGATCCGGGAGGCCGGGCTGCTGGACACGCTGCTCAGGCTGGCCGATCCACAAGCCGCCACTTCCGACCCCAGCCGCGCCGAGGAAGAGGCGGAGTCCATCGACGAGATGGACGTCCAGCACCTCATCGACATGGCGCTCGACCTCGACAGCCTCGACGGCAACGATTCCTGACGCGGGCCCAAGCACGGAGTACACGATGACAACCCCCAACGAAAAGCTCGTTGACGCGCTGCGGGCCTCGCTGAAGGAAACCGAGCGGCTGCGGAAACAGA
Organism: Streptomyces sp. MK37H; assembly: GCF_018035285.1. Classification (NCBI taxonomy): domain Bacteria; kingdom Bacillati; phylum Actinomycetota; class Actinomycetes; order Kitasatosporales; family Streptomycetaceae; genus Streptomyces; species Streptomyces sp. MK37H. Next base: position 6,459 of record NZ_JAAAYH010000128.1, read on the forward strand.
ACCAGCAGCTCACCGACGCCTCCCGGGAACCGATCGCGATCGTCGGCATGAGCTGCCGATTCCCCGGCGGCGTCGGCAGCCCCGAGGAGCTGTGGCGGCTGGTGGCGGACGGCCAGGACGCCATCTCCGGCTTCCCCGACGACCGCGGCTGGGACATCGAGGCGCTGTACGACCCGGACCCGGAGCGCGAGGGCACGTTCTACGCCCGCGGGGGCGGCTTCCTGTACGACGCCAGCCGGTTCGACCCGGGCTTCTTCGGGATCTCACCGCGCGAGGCACTCGCGATGGACCCGCAGCAGCGGCTGCTGCTGGAGACGTCGTGGGAGGCGTTCGAGCGGGCCGGGATCGACCCGGCGACGGTGCGGGGTTCGCGCACCGGTGTGTTCGTCGGCGCGTCCACGCAGGCGTACGGGGCGGGGGAGTACGACCTGCCGGAGGGTGTCGAGGGCCATCTGCTCACCGGTACCGCCTCCAGCGTCGCGTCCGGGCGGCTCTCCTACGCCTTCGGCCTCGAGGGCCCGGCGGCCACCATCGACACCGCCTGCTCCTCGTCCTCGGTCGCGCTGCACCTGGCGGTCCAGGCGCTGCGCCAGAGCGAGTGCTCGCTGGCGGTGGCGGCGGGCGCGACCGTGCTGTCCTCGCCGGACGTGTTCGTGGAGTTCAGCCGACAGCGCGGCCTCTCCGCCGACGGCCGCTGCAAGTCCTTCGCGGCCTCGGCGGATGGCACCGGCTGGTCCGAGGGTGTCGCCGTGCTGCTGGTCGAGCGGCTGTCGGACGCGCGCAGGAACGGCCACCCGGTGCTGGCGGTGGTGCGTGGCAGCGCCGTGAACCAGGACGGTGCGTCCAATGGCCTGACGGCGCCGAACGGGCCGTCCCAGCGGCGTGTCATCCGGCAGGCCCTGGAGAACGCCCGGCTCTCCGCCGCCGATGTGGACGCGGTGGAGGCGCACGGCACGGGTACGACGCTGGGCGACCCGATCGAGGCGCAGGCGCTGCTCGCCACGTACGGCCAGGAGCGACCGGAGGGGCGGCCGCTGTGGCTCGGCTCGCTGAAGTCGAACATCGGCCACACCCAGAACGTCGCCGGTATCGGCGGTGTCATCAAGATGGTCATGGCGATGCGGCACGGGGTGCTGCCGCAGACGCTGCACGTGGACGAGCCCACCCCACATGTCGACTGGTCGGCGGGAGAGGTGTCCCTGCTGACCGAGGCGCGGCCGTGGCCCGAGACCGGCCGGCCGCGCCGGGCGGGTGTGTCGTCGTTCGGTGTGAGCGGCACGAATGTGCACACCATCATCGAGCAGGCGCCGGAGGAGGCGGAGGTTGCGGAGGCTGCGGAGGCGCCTTCGGGCGCTGTGGCTCCCGGTGTGCTGCCGTGGGTGCTTTCGGGGCGGGGTGCGGGTGCGCTGCGTGCTCAGGCGGAGCGGCTGGTGGCGCATGTGGAGGGGCGCGACGAGCTGCGGCCGGTGGATGTGGGGTTCTCGCTGGCGACCGGGCGGTCCGCCTTTGAGCACCGTGCGGTGGTGGTCGCTGAGGGCCGGGATGGGCTGCTGGCCGGGCTGGGTGCGCTGGCGCGAGAGGAATCCGCGCCCGGGCTCGTCGAAGGCTCGGTGGCCGGTGGCAAGGTGGCGTTCCTGTTCACCGGGCAGGGGAGTCAGCGGCTGGGGATGGGGCGTGAGCTCTACGCGTCCTATCCGGCGTTCGCCGAGGCTCTGGACGCGGTGTGTGCGGAGCTGGACCCGCATCTCGCACGGCCTTTGAAGGACGTCCTGTTCGGGGATGACGCCGAGGCGCTGGATCAGACGGGGTTCACTCAGCCCGCGTTGTTCGCGGTTGAGGTGGCGTTGTTCCGGCTGGTTTCGGAGGCGTGGGGGCTGCGGCCCGACTTCCTTTCCGGGCATTCGATCGGTGAGCTGGCCGCCGCGCATGTGGCGGGTGTGCTCTCGCTTGCGGACGCGGCGAAGCTGGTCGCGGCGCGTGGGCGGTTGATGCAGGAGCTTCCTGCGGGCGGCGCGATGATCGCGGTGCAGGCGTCCGAGGACGAGGTGGCGCCGCTGCTGACCGAGCGCGTCTCGATCGCCGCGCTCAACGGGCCGTCGTCCGTGGTCATCGCGGGTGATGAGGACGCGGCTCTGGAGATCGCTTCTGGTTTTGAGGCGCAGGGTCGTAAGACCAAGCGGCTCACGGTCAGCCATGCGTTCCACTCGCCGCGTATGGACGGGATGTTGGAGGCGTTCCGCGAGGTCGCGGAGGGGCTGTCGTACGAGGCCCCGCGCATCCCGATCGTCTCCAACCTCACCGGTGCCGTCGTCTCCGCCGAGGAGATCACGACCGCCGACTTCTGGGTGCGCCATGTCCGCGAGGCCGTCCGCTTCCTGGACGGGGTGCGGACCCTGGAGGCGCAGAACGTCTCGACGTTCATCGAGCTGGGCCCGGACGGCGTCCTGACCGCCATGGCCCAGGACTGCGTGACCGGCGAGGACGCCGCGTTCATCTCGGCGCTGCGCAGGGACCGTCACGAGGCCGAGGCGCTGACCACGGCCGTCGCCCGGGCCCATGTCCGTGGTGTGGCGCCGGACTGGGCCGCGTACTTCGCCGGGACCGGCGCGCACCGCGTCGATCTGCCGACGTACGCCTTCCAGCGCGAGCGGTTCTGGCTGGAGCCGGGCGCGGCGTCCGTGGGCGATGTGGCCTCCGTGGGGCTGGAGTTGGCGGGGCATCCGCTGCTGGGCGCGGCGGTGCCGCTGGCGGAGTCCGATGGGCTGGTGTTCACGGGACGGCTGGGCCTCGACACCCATCCGTGGCTGGCCGAGCACACGGTCCGGGACGCGGTGGTGCTGCCGGGCTCGGCGTTCGTCGAGCTTGCCGTCCGGGCCGGTGACCAGCTCGGCTGTGACCTTCTCGACGAGCTGACCCCGCACACCCCGCTGGTGCTGCCCGTACGCGGTGGCGTCCGGCTGCAGATCACGGTCGGCGCGCCGGACGACGCCGGGCACCGCTCGTTCACCGTCTCCTCCCGCGCGGAGGACGCCCCCGCCGACACGGCATGGGTGCGCAACGCGAGCGGTGTGCTCGCCTCCGGCGCCCCCAGCCCGTCGTTCGACCTCGTCGAGTGGCCGCCGACCGCCGCCGAGGCCATCGAGCCCGAGGCGCTCTACGCCCGGCTGGCCGAGGGCGGGCTGCGGTACGGCCCGGCGTTCCAGGGGCTCACGGCCGCCTGGCGGCGCGGGGACGAACTCTTCGCCGAGGTCCGGCTGGACGACGACACCAAGCCCGGTGCCGAGGAGTTCGCCGTCCATCCGGCGCTGCTGGACGCCGCCCTGCACGTCCTTCACGGCCGCGACGGCGCCCAGCTGACCGATGGCTGGCGGGGCGTCTCCCTGTACGCGGAGGGCGCGTCCGCGCTGCGCGTGCGGATCGCACCCGCCGGGGCCGACATGGTGTCCCTGGCGCTCGCCGATGCCACGGGCGAGCCGGTCGCCGCCGTGGACGGCCTGCGGTGTCGTCCGCTGCCCGACGACCTCACCGGTGACGCGGACGTGGTGCGGCAGAGCCTGTTCCGGCTGGACTGGGTGGCCCCGCGGACCGCCTCCGCCGGTCCGGACGCCGCCACCCGCCGTATTGCCCTGGGCGACGATCCGTTCGGGCTGGTCGCGGCCGGAGTGGCCGCCGCCTCCGCCCCCGACCTGGCCGCGCTGGGCGGGTCCGTCGAGGCGGGCGACACCGCCGCCCCCGAGCTGGTCCTCGCGTCCTTCGCGCCCGCGTCCGGCGACGCGAACGAGGACGTGGCCGAGGCCGCGCACCGGGAGGCGCGGCGTGCGCTGGCCCTGGTGCAGGGCTGGCTGGCCGATGAGCGGTTCGCCGACGCGCGCCTGGTGCTCGTCACCCGGGGCGCGATGGCCGCCGATGCCGAGGAGGGCGTCACCGACCTGGCGCACGCGCCCCTGTGGGGTCTGGTGCGCTCCGCCGAGACCGAGAACCCCGGCCGCTTCGTCCTCGTCGACCTCGACGAGACCTCCGCCGACGCGCTCTCCGACGCCCTGGCCACCGGGGAACCGGAGCTCGCCCTGCGCGCGGGCCGCGCCCTCGCCCCCCGCCTGACCCGCGCCTCGGCCCCGACCCCGGGTTCGGGTCCGGCGCTGGGCTCGGCCCCGGGCTTGGGTTCGGTCCCGGTCTCGGGCTCCGGTTCGGCCCTGGGCTCGGCCCCGGCCTCGGCCTCGGCCCCGGTCCCGGTCTCGGGCTCCGGTTCGGCCCTGGGTTCGGCCCCGGGCTCAGCCTCGGGCTCGGGCTTGGCCCCGGGTTCGGCCTCGGGCTCGGCCCCGGGCTGGGATTCGGCCCTGGGCTCGGTCTCGGGCTCGGTCTCGGGCTCGGGCTCGGGCCCGGGCTGGGATTCGGCCCTGGGCTCGGTCCCGGGCTCGGCCTCGGACTCGGCCTCGGGTTCGCACTCGGCCCCGGCCTCGGCCCCGGGCTCGGGTTCGGCCCTGGGCTCGGGCTCGGGTTCGGCCCTGGGCTCGGGCTCGGGTTCGGCCCCGGTCCCGGTCTCGGGCTCCGGTTCGGCCCTGGGTTCGGCCCCCGCCTCGGGCTCGGGTTCGGCCCCGGACTCGGGCTCGGCCTCGGGCTCGGGTTCGGCCCCGGACTCGGGCTCGGCCTCGGGCTCCGGTTCGGCCCTGACCCCGGGCTCGGCCCCGGCCTCGGGCTCAGCTCCGGCCCTGGGGTCGGCGTCGGGCTCGACCTCGGTCCCGGCCCGGGACAACAACTGCGTGGCCGCCGCCCCGGCGTTCGACGCCGACGGCACCGTGCTCATCACCGGCGGCACCGGCGCCCTCGGCCGGCTGCTCGCCCGCCACCTGGTGGCCGAGCACGGCGTACGCCACCTGCTGCTGACCAGCCGCCGTGGCGCGGACGCCGACGGCGCCGCCGAACTGGCCGCCGAACTCCGTACGCGGGGCGCCGAAGTCACTCTCGCCGCCTGCGACGCCGCGGACCGCGACGCGCTCGCCGCCACCCTGGCCGCTGTCCCGGCCGAGCATCCGCTGACGGCCGTCGTTCACACCGCCGGTGTGCTGGACGACGGCACGGCCGCCGCCCTGACGACCGAGCAGCTGGAGCGGGTGCTGCGTCCCAAGGTGGACGCGGCGTGGAATCTGCACGAGCTGACCCGCGACCTCGACCTGTCCGCGTTCGTGCTGTTCTCCGCCATCGCGGGCACGCTGGGCGGCGCGGGCCAGGCCAACTACGCCGCGGCCAACGTCTTCCTCGACGCCCTCGCCGCACACCGCCACGCGGCGGGCCTGCCCGCCACCTCGCTGGTGTGGGGCCTGTGGGCCCAGCCGGGCGGGATCACCGGCGGTCTGACCGAGACCGATCTGCTGCGGCTGGCCCGCAGCGGCATGGGCGCCCTCACCGACGACGAGGGCATGGCGCTCTTCGACGCCGCCCACCGCACCGGCCGTACCCTGCTGATCCCGGCCCGCCTCGACCTCGCCGCGCTGCGCTCCGCCGCCGGAGCCGGCCCGGTCCCGGCGCTGCTGCGCGGGCTGATCCGGACCACTGGCCGGCGCACCGCCGTGGGCGCGCTCGCCGCCGGTTCGTCCCTGGCCGGGCGGCTGCGCGCGCTCTCCCCGAACGAGCGCCGCCGGACGCTGCTGGACCTCGTACGCGGCCATGTGGCCACGGCCCTCGGCCATGCCTCCGCCGACGCCATCGAGGCGCGCCGCGCCTTCAAGGAGCTGGGCTTCGACTCGCTCACCGCCGTCGAACTGCGCAACCGGCTCTCCGCCGCCACCGGGCTCAAGCTGCCCACCACGATCGTCTTCGACCACCCCAACCCCACCGTCCTCGCCGACCATCTGCGCGCCGAACTCCTCGGCCCGGACGAGAACGAGAACGAGGCCGGGGCCGAGCCGGCGGACCCGGCACTCGCCGCCACCGCCGCCACCGCCGCCACCGCCGCCTCCCTCGCCGACGACCCGATCGCCATCGTCGCGATGGGCTGCCGCTACCCCGGCGACGTCCGCTCGCCCGAGGACCTGTGGCAGCTCGTGGCCACGGGCTCGGACGCCATCACCGGATTCCCCGTCAACCGCAACTGGGAGAGCCAGTGGGCGGCGGACGGCGACGAGGCCGACGCGGGCCCGTCCGACTACGCCCGCGCCGGTGGCTTCCTCCACGACGCGGACCTCTTCGACGCCGCGTTCTTCGGCATCTCGCCGCGCGAGGCGCTGGCCATGGACCCGCAGCAGCGGCTGCTGCTGGAAACGTCCTGGGAGGTCTTCGAACGCGCCGGGATCGACCCGGACTCGCTGCGCGGCCGCTCGGTCGGCGTGTTCGTCGGCGCGGCCTACAGCGGCTACGACGCGGGCCTGGAGCAGGCCGGTTCGGAGGTCGCGGGCCATGTGATGACGGGCAACGCGGGCAGCGTCATGTCCGGCCGTATCGCCTATGCCCTCGGTCTGGAGGGCCCGGCGGTCACCGTCGACACGGCCTGTTCGTCGTCGCTCGTGGCGCTGCACTGGGCGATCCAGGCGCTGCGCCAGGGCGAGTGCACGATGGCGCTCGCGGGCGGTGTCACCGTGATGACGACGCCCGGCCACTTCACCGAGTTCAGCCGCCAGGGCGGTCTGGCCGCCGACGGCCGCTGCAAGGCGTTCGCGGCCGGGGCGGACGGCACCGGCTGGGGCGAGGGCGTCGGCATGCTGCTCGTGGAGCGGCTGTCGGACGCGCGGCGCAACGGCCACCAGGTGCTGGCCGTGGTGCGCGGCTCGGCCGTCAACCAGGACGGTGCGAGCAATGGCCTCACCGCGCCGAACGGCCCGTCCCAGCAGCGTGTCATCCGTAAGGCGCTGGTCAGCGCCGGGCTGACCAGCGGCGATGTGGACGTGGTCGAGGCGCACGGCACGGGTACGACGCTGGGCGACCCGATCGAGGCGCAGGCGCTGCTCGCCACCTACGGTCAGGAGCGGCCCGACGGGCAGCCCCTGCTGCTCGGCTCCATCAAGTCCAACATCGGCCACGCCCAGGCGGCGGCCGGTGTCGCCGGAATCATCAAGATGGTGATGGCGATGCGGCACGGTGTGCTGCCGCGGACGCTGCACGTGGACGAGCCGTCGCCGCATGTCGACTGGACGGCCGGTGACATCGCGCTGCTGACCGAGCGGATGGAGTGGCCGGAGACCGGCCGCGCGCGCCGGGCCGCGGTGTCCTCGTTCGGCATCAGCGGCACCAACGCGCACACCATCATCGAGCAGGCCCCGGCCATCGTCGCCGAGCCGGTGGCGGACGCCGAGCGGGACGGCTCCGGTGTGCTGCCGTACGCGCTCTCCGCCAAGGGCACCGACGCCCTGCGCGCCCAGGCCGAGCGGCTCTACGCCCATCTGACCACCCAGCCCGACCTCGAACCGGTCGACGTGGCCCACACCCTGGCCACGGGCCGCGCCGCGCTGGACGCACGCGCGGTGCTGGTCGCGGACGGCAGGGACGACCTGCTGGCCGGTCTTGACGCGCTGGCGCGGGGGGAGTCCGCGCCGGGGCTGATCCAGGGCGCGGTCGCCGAGGGCGAGACGGCGTTCCTGTTCACGGGGCAGGGAAGCCAGCGGCTGGGGATGGGCCGCGAGCTGTACCACGCCTATCCGGTGTTCGCCGACGCGCTGGACGCGGTGTGCGATGAGCTGGACCAGCACCTTGAACGGCCGTTGAAGACGGTGCTGTTCGGGGAGGATGCCGAGGCGCTGGATCAGACGGGGTTCACTCAGCCCGCCCTGTTCGCGGTTGAGGTGGCGCTGTTCCGTCTCGTTGAGGCGTGGGGTCTGACGCCGGACTACCTGTCGGGTCACTCGATCGGTGAGCTGGCCGCCGCGCATGTGGCGGGTGTGCTGTCTTTGGCGGATGCGGCGAAGCTGGTGGCCGCGCGTGGGCGGCTGATGCAGGAGCTGCCCACCGGTGGCGCGATGATCGCCGTCCAGGCGTCGGAGGACGAGGTGGCGCCGCTGCTGACCGACCGGGTCAGCATCGCCGCGCTCAACGGGCCCACGTCCCTCGTCATCGCGGGCGATGAGGACGCGGCGCTGGAGATCGCGGCCGGTTTTGAGGCGCAGGGTCGTAAGACCAAGCGGCTCACGGTGAGCCACGCGTTCCACTCGCCGCGCATGGACGGCATGTTGGACGCGTTCCGCGAGGTGGCGCAGGGGTTGTCGTACGAGGCCCCGCGCATCCCGATCGTCTCCAACCTCACCGGCAACGTGGTGTCCGCCGAGGAGATCACGACGGCCGACTTCTGGGTGCGCCACGTCCGCGAGGCCGTCCGCTTCCTCGATGGCGTCCGGACCCTCGAGGCCCAGGGCGTCACCACGTTCATCGAGCTGGGCCCCGATGGTGTGCTCACCGCGATGGCGCAGGAGTGCGTGACCGACGCCGCGTCCGATGCCGCGTTCGTCTCGGCGCTGCGCAAGGACCGGCCCGAGGCCGAGGCGCTGACCACGGCCCTCGCCCGCGCGTATGTGCGCGGCGTGGCGCCGGACTGGGCCGGGTACTTCGCCGGGACCGGCGCGCACCGCGTGGACCTGCCGACGTACGCCTTCCAGCACCGCCGCTACTGGCCCGAGGAGCCGGTGGCGAGCCTGGCCGCCGCCTCGGGTGTCGACGGCTGGCGGTACCAGGTGGCGTGGAAGCCGCTGTCGCTGGGCTCCGCGGCCCGGCTGTCCGGGGTGTGGCTCGTCGTCGCCCCGGCCGGGGACGCCGCCGCCGACGCGTGGACGGACGGTGTCGTCCGTACGCTGACCGAGCGGGGCGCCGAAGCACGGCGGCTCGACCTGGCCGACGAGGACCGCGCGGGGATCGCCGAGCGGCTGCGTACGGCGGCCGGTGGTGGCGCCGTGGCCGGTGTGCTCTCGCTGCTGGCCACCGGCGACGCCGACGCCCTGCTGCCCACGGCCGCCCTCGTGCAGGCCATGGGTGACGCCGCGATCGACGCGCCGCTGTGGTGTGCCACCCGGGGCGCGGTCTCGACGGGGCGTCAGGGCGAGCCGGTGGACCCGGCCCGCGCCCAGGTCTGGGGCCTGGGCCGGGTGGCGGCCCTGGAGCTGCCCGACCGCTGGGGCGGTCTCATCGACCTCCCCGAGACGCTGACCGACCGGGTGCTCTCGCGGCTCGCGGTGGTGCTCGCCGGGGCCGGGGACGAGGACCAGATCGCGGTCCGCGCCTCCGGGGTGTTCGGCCGCCGGCTGGCGCGGGCGACCGCACGGCAGGTGGCGGAGTCCGAGGGCTGGAGCGCCCACGGCACGGTGCTGGTGACGGGCGGTACGGGCGCGCTGGGCGGCCAGGTGGCCCGTTGGCTGATCGACAAGGGCGCCGAACATGTGGTGCTCACCAGCCGCCGGGGCCTCGACGCCCCCGGCGCGGCCGAGCTGCGCGATGAACTCGCCGCCACCGGTGCCCGGATCACGGTCGCCGCGTGCGATGTGGCCGACCGGGAGGCCCTGACCGGGCTGCTGGCCGACCTCCCCGCCGAGTTCCCGCTGACGGCCGTGGTGCACGCGGCCGGGGTGCTGGACGACGGCGTCCTGGAGTCGCTGACTCCCGAGCGCTTCGTCTCCGTCCTGCGCGCGAAGGCCGATGCCGCGCTCGCGCTGGACGAGCTGACGCGCGATCTTGACCTGTCCGCGTTCGTGCTGTTCTCCTCGACCAGTGGCACCGTGGGCGCCGCGGGCCAGGCCAACTACGCCGCCGCGAACGCCTTCCTGGACGCGCTGGCCGAGCTGCGCCGCGCCCAGGGCTTGCCCGCCACCTCGATCGCCTGGGGCCCGTGGGCCGCGGGCGGTATGGCCGCCGACGAGGCGCTGGAGCAGCGGATGCGCCGCGCCGGGATGCCGCCGATGGACGCCGATCTCGCGATCGACGCCCTGGAGCGCGCCCTCGACCTGGGCGACGCGGCCGTGACCGTGGCGGATGTCGACTGGGACCGGTTCGCGCCGGGCTTCACCGCGGGCCGCCCGAGCCCCCTGCTGGCCGACCTGCCCGAGGTGCGCCAGGCCGCCGTCACCGCGACCAGCGACGCCGCGCCCGCCGAGACGGCCTCCGCGCTCGCCCGGCGCCTCCTCGGCCTGCCCGAGGCGGAGCGCCACCGGGCGCTGCTGGACCTCGTACGGACCCACGTCGCGGAGGTCCTCGGTCACGCCGACGCGTCCGACATCAGCGCCGAACGGGCCTTCCGCGACATCGGTTTCGACTCCCTCACCGCCGTCGAACTGCGCAACGGCCTCAACGCCGCCACCGATCTGCGGCTGCCCGCCACGCTCATCTACGACTACCCGACGCCGATCGCCCTCGCCGACCACCTCTTCGCCGAACTGCTCGGCGGGCAGGTGGCGGCCACGGGCGGCGCGTCGCCGGTGGCGGGCGTGGTGGCCGACGACGATCCGATCGCGATCGTCGCGATGAGCTGCCGCTTCCCGGGCGGTGTCCGCACCCCCGAGGAGCTGTGGCGGCTGCTGGTGTCCGGTACGGACGTCATCTCGGACATGCCCGCCGACCGCGGCTGGGACCTCCACACGCTCTACAACCCGGACCCGGATGTCGAGGGCACCTCCTACGTCCGCGAAGGCGGCTTCCTGCGGGACGCTGCCGACTTCGACCCGGCGTTCTTCGGGATCTCGCCGCGTGAGGCGCTCGCGATGGACCCGCAGCAGCGGCTGCTGCTGGAGACGTCGTGGGAGGCGTTCGAGCGGGCCGGGATCGACCCGGCGACGCTGCGCGGCTCCACCGCCGGTGTCTTCGTCGGCACCAACGGCCAGGACTATCTGTCCCTGCTGCTGGGCGACTCGCAGGGCCTCGAAGGCCACATGGGCACGGGCAACGCGGCCAGCGTGATCTCGGGCCGGCTCGCGTACACCTTCGGTCTCGAAGGCCCGGCGGTCACCATCGACACCGCCTGCTCCTCCTCGCTGGTCGCCCTCCACTCGGCGATCCAGGCGCTGCGCGGCGGCGAGTGCTCGATCGCGCTCGCGGGCGGTGTGACCGTGATGTCCACGCCCGGTGTGTTCGTGGACTTCAGCCGACAGCGCGGACTCGCGGAGGACGGCCGGATCAAGGCGTTCGCGGCCGGGGCGGACGGCACCGGCTGGGGCGAGGGCGTCGGCATGCTGCTCGTGGAGCGGCTGTCGGACGCGCGGCGCAATGGCCACCCGGTGCTCGCGCTCGTGCGCGGCACGGCGGTCAACCAGGACGGTGCGAGCAACGGTCTGACGGCGCCGAACGGTCCGTCGCAGCAGCGGGTGATCCGGCAGGCGCTGGCGGGTGCGGGTCTTTCGGCGTCCGAGGTGGACGCGGTCGAGGCCCACGGCACGGGCACCAAGCTGGGCGACCCGATCGAGGCGCAGGCGCTGCTCGCCACGTACGGCCAGGACCGGGCGGAGGGACAGCCGCTGCTGCTCGGCTCCATCAAGTCCAACATCGGCCACACGCAGGCCGCGGCCGGTGTCGCCGGTGTGATGAAGATGGTCCTCGCCATGCGGCACGGGATGCTGCCGAGGACACTGCACGTGGACGAGCCCACCCCGCATGTGGACTGGTCGGCGGGCGACATCAGCCTGCTGACGGAGGCCCGGGAGTGGCCGGAGACCGGCCGTCCGCGTCGTGCGGGCATCTCGTCGTTCGGCTTCAGCGGCACCAATGCCCACGCCGTGCTGGAAGAGGCTCCGGAGGCTGTCGCTGAGGCCGTGGCGGACGCCGATGAGGGCCCGGCGGCCCTGCCGGTGCTGCTCTCGGCCCGTACGGAAGACGGGCTGCGCGCCCAGGCCGAGCAGTTGCACGGCCACCTGACCGCGCGGACCGGGCTCCGTACCGCCGACCTCGGCTACGCGCTCGCCGTGGGCCGTTCGGCCTTCGAGGAGCGCGCGGCGCTGGTCGCCGAGGACCGGGACGGGCTGCTGTCCGGTCTGGAGGCGCTCGCCGAGGGCCGTACGGCGGCCGGGCTCGTGCGGGGCGCGGTGGCCGGTGGCCGGGTGGCGTTCCTGTTCACCGGGCAGGGCAGCCAGCGGCTCGGCATGGGCCGTGAGCTGTACTACGCGTACCCGGCCTTCGCGGAGGCGCTGGACGCGGTCTGCGATGAGCTGGACCAGCACCTTGAACGGCCGTTGAAGACGGTGCTGTTCGGGGATGACGCCGAGGCACTGGATCAGACGGGGTTCACTCAGCCCGCGTTGTTCGCGGTCGAGGTGGCGTTGTTCCGGCTGGTTTCGGAGGCGTGGGGGCTGCGGCCCGACTTCCTCTCCGGGCATTCGATCGGTGAGCTGGCCGCCGCGCATGTGGCGGGTGTGCTGTCTTTGGCGGACGCGGCGAAGCTGGTTGCCGCGCGTGGGCGGCTGATGCAGGAGCTGCCCACCGGTGGCGCGATGATTGCCGTCCAGGCGTCGGAGGACGAGGTGGCGCCGCTGCTGAATGAGCGGGTGTCGATCGCCGCGCTCAACGGGCCGTCGTCGGTGGTCATCGCGGGTGATGAGGACGCGGCCGTGGAGGTCGCTTCCGGTTTCGAGGCGCAGGGTCGGAAGACCAAGCGGCTCACGGTGAGCCACGCGTTCCACTCGCCGCGTATGGACGGGATGCTGGAGGCGTTCCGCGAGGTCGCGGAGGGGCTGTCGTACGAGGCCCCGCGCATCCCGATCGTCTCCAACCTGACCGGCAACGTGGTGTCCGCCGAGGAGATCACGACCCCCGACTTCTGGGTCCGCCACGTCCGCGAGGCCGTGCGCTTCCTGGATGGCATCCGCACCCTCGAAGCGCGCAACGTCACCACGTTCATCGAGCTGGGCCCGGACGGGGTCCTGACCGCGATGGCGCACGAGTGCGTGACCGACGCCGCGTCCGACGCCGCGTTCATCTCCGCGCTGCGCAAGGACCGTCCCGAGGCCGAGGCGCTGACCACGGCCGTCGCCCGCGCGTATGTGCACGGCGTGGCGGTGGACTGGGCGGCCTTCTACGCGGGGACCGGCGCCACCCGGCTGGCGCCGGACGAGCTGGCCGAGCTGCCCACGTACGCCTTCCAGCGGCAGCGCTACTGGCCGAAGGTCTCGTCGCTGTTCCTCGGCGACGTGGCCGCCGTCGGACTCGGCCAGGCCGAGCACCCGTTGCTCGGAGCCAGCGCCGAACTGCCCAGCGCGGACGGGATGTTGTTCACCGGGCGGCTGGCGCTCTCCACGCACCCGTGGCTGGCCGATCACACCATCATGGACACCGTGCTGCTGCCGGGCACCGCGTTCGTGGAGCTCGCGGTCCGGGCCGGTGACCAGGTCGGCTGTGAGCTGCTGGAGGAGCTGACCCTCGAAGCGCCGCTGGTCCTGCCCGAGGACGGCGGTGTCCAGCTGCGGCTGTGGGTCGGCGCCGCTGATGACACCGGCCGCCGCCCGCTGGAACTGCACTCCCGGGCCGAGCACCTGTCGGCCGAGGAGCCGTGGACCCGGCACGCGTCCGGTGTGCTGGCGTCCGGCGGTGCGCCGGAGGCGTCGTTCGAGCTGAGCGAGTGGCCTCCGGCGGACGCCGCCGAGGTCGAGGTCGGTGACCGTTACGCCGAGCTGCGGGACGTCGGTTTCGCGTACGGGCCCGCGTTCCAGGGGCTGCACAAGGCGTGGCGGCGAGGCGGCGAGGTGTTCGCCGAGGTGGCGCTGGACGAGGGCACGGCCGAGGAGGCCGCCGCGTTCGGGCTGCACCCGGCGCTGCTGGACGCCGCGCTGCACGCGCTCGGCCTGGCCGGGCTCGGCGGCACCGAGACCGAGGGGCGGCTGCCGTTCGCCTGGACCGGGGTGTCGCTGTACGCGAGCGGCGCGGCCACGCTGCGGGTGCGGATGGCCGCCGTGGGCGGCGACGGCGTCCGGCTGGAGATCGCGGACGCCACCGGCGCGCCGGTCGCGGCCGTGGACTCGCTGGTGCTGCGCCCGGTCTCGGCCGAGCAGTTGGAGAGCGCGCGCACGGCCTACCACGAGTCGCTGTACCGCGTGGAGTGGACGACGGCCGCACCCGCGGACGTGGCCGACGCTTCGGCCGACGGCCGCTGGGCGGTGCTGGGCACGGATGCGTTCGGATTGGGCGCCACGGCATACGCGGACCTCGCGGAGCTGGGCGAGGCCGTCGATTCCGGAACGGCGCTGCCGGACCAGGTCGTGGTGGACCTGACGCATCAAGCCCGTCCGGCCGTGCACTCGGACGGCGCGGCGTCTGAAGGCCCGGGTGCGGCAAATCAAGCCCGTCCGGCGTTTGAGGACACGCCCGAAGGGCGTCCGGGCGTGCACTCGGACGGCGCGGCACTCGAATGCCCGGGTACGGCATCTCCAGCCCGTCCGGCGCTTGAGGACCGGG
>NZ_JAAAYH010000129.1:0-20337 GCF_018035285.1 Streptomyces sp. MK37H
CCGTGGGCGCCGTGGCGGAGGGTCTTGAGCACGTCTACGACGCACCCGGGCAGGTCGAGTTCGAGCTGGACGGCGAGACGTTCCGGCTCACCGCCTTCAACGGCAAGCGGCCCGGCGCCCTGATGGTGCTCCTCACCGACGCCACCTCGGGCGTGACCACGTACGCCGCGAACCGCTCCCTCCAGATCGACGCCCCCGACGGGGCCGGCCGCGTCACCCTCGACTTCAACCGCGCCACCAACCTCCCCTGCGCCTACACCGACCTCGCGACCTGCCCCCTGCCGCCCACCGAGAACCGGCTGCCGGTAGCGATCGAGGCGGGCGAGAAGATCCCCCTGGAACGCGGCGGCCGCCCCTGATCCGGGCTGAGACGGACAGGCCTCCGGCCGCGCCCCGCCGCTCACCGGCCGAGGCCCGGCCCGCCCGGTGAGCGGTCAGAACACGGCCGGAGGTCTGATACGCTGATCCAGCGACAACGACGCGGCGGAGAAAAATCAAGGCCCCGGTTCGAAGATCGCAAGGAGTGCGAATCCACGACGGGAAATCCCGTTGGGAGCGCACCCCACATGTGCGAGACTCGTGCTCGTACACGCAAGGTCCTGTGGAGCAGTTTGGAGTGCTCGCCACCCTGTCAAGGTGGAGGCCGCGGGTTCAAATCCCGTCAGGACCGCTGCGGCTGGGTAGCTCAGTTGGTACGAGCGTCCGCCTGAAAAGCGGAAGGTCGCCGGTTCGACCCCGGCCCCAGCCACCGCAGCCCGACCAGGGCAAAGCCCCCTCCCGGTCCGTCCGGCAGGGGGCTTCTTCGTTGCCTGTGACACCTACGGCTGACGCCAACGGCGCCGGATCACCGGATCTACGCCAACCGGTCCTCCAGGCGGCCGAGCGCCTTCCGCTGCTCATCGAGCGAGGCGTGAGCGTAGACCTGCATGGTGACGCCATGATCGCTGTGCCCGGCGATCTGCTGGACGACGTGAACGGGGACCCCAAGATCCAGCAGCAGCGTGATGCAGGTGTGGCGGAGATCATGGAAACGCAGATCCAGGCCGAGCCGCTTCCGCACCGGGTCCCAGCTCCGGCGCAGGTTGTCCGGCTCGTACGGGGTCCCGATACGGGACGGGAAGACCAGCCCGTTTTCCTGCCAGGCCATGCCGGCCGTCGCCCGCTCCTGCGCCTGACGCTCCTGGTGGGCGTGGAGCGCGGAGACCGCGAGGGGCGGGAGGGGAATGGTGCGCTCGGAAGAACGCGTCTTGGGCAGGACGAGCCGCAGTTCCCCGGCAACGCGCTGGAGGTTGGTCAGCACGGTGAGGGTGCCCCGCTCCAGGTCCACCGCCGACCAGCGCAGACCCAGCAGCTCGCCGCGCCGCATGCCGAGGAGCAGCGCCAGGACGTAGAGGGCGTGCAGGCGATGATCCCGGAGCTCCTTGAGTACCAGCTTGGCCTGAGCGGGTGAGAGCCCCTTGCCGGTCCGGTAGGAGGGCGCCGGGGTCTTCACGAGCTTGGCGACGTTCCGCATGATCAGCTCCTCGCGGACGGCGTGCTCCAGGGCGTTCCGCAGCACGGCGTGAATCGACTGGACCATGCGGGCCGACAGCTTGCGCTCACAGCAACGGCGGACAGCGCAGCATTGCGGCTTCTCGCGTTCCTTGTCCCAGCCGTGCTTGCAGCATTGGCACTCTTCGCGCACCCGGTTGAGCCAGACCCGGACTTCTTGGGCGCGCAGGTCGCGGAGCTTCTTGCCGCCCAGGCCGGGGACCAGGTGGACGCGGACGACGCTTTCGTAGCCCTGGTACGTCTTGGGCCGCCGGTTCAGCGCGACTTCTTCGGCCAGCCAGTAGGCCAGGTAGTCACCGAGGGTCGAATCGGTGTCGGGCAGGGGCACCCCCTTCTGATCTTGGGACTGGAGATCGATCAGCTTGCGGTGCACCTCGTCCCACGTCTCGCCGTACACGGACTTGCGCTTGCGTATGCCGGACGCCGTGATCACGTACGCCCGACCGTGGTAGCGGCCGTCCTTGCGCTTGGTGATCGTTCCGGCCCCGTTGGGGTTGCGCTTGCGCTGGGATGGCATCAGGCGGCCTCGGCAATCTGGTGGTCGATGAAGTCGCGGAGTGCGGAGGCGGGGACGCGGCGGGCGCGGCCGATCGTGATGGAGGGCAGGCGCCGGGACCGGATCAGGTCGTAGACCGTGGAACGGCCGATCTTGAGCCGGGCCATCACCTCCGGCACGGTGAGCAGTTCGTCAGCCATGGGTTGGTTCTCCTTCCGTTCCGGGAGCGGGGGTGATGGTGGCGGTGAGCCATTCCTCGGCGGGGGTGAGGCCGGTACCGGCGTAGGTCCAGTCGGCGAGTACGAGCGTGGTGCCGCCCTGCTCCAGCTCGACGGCGGCTTGGGCATGTCGCCATGCGGCGCGGGCGTCGCGGAGTGCGCCGAGGGTGGTGGAGTAGCGGCGGGACTTGGTGGAGAAGTGGCCCCGGAAGCCGAGCATGTGAGCCCAGGCACGGAGTCGGAGGTGTTCCAGGTCCTTGCGGGCGCCGAGGGCCCAGGCGGTGCGGACGAGGCGACGGGCGTGCTCGCTGATGTCGAGCTGGGCGACTTCGGCGATGAGCCGTATGGGCCGGTCCAGGGCCCCCGTCGCGGTCTCGGCACCCTTGGTCGCGTACTTGGCGATGTACGCGGCCACGGCCCGGTCAGTCAGCTTCTGGCCGCCGCTGAAGTCGGCGCCCCGGATGGGCCGTACGTCGAGTTCGTCACCGAAGGCGAACGTGTGGGCCCGCCTGTCGATGACCGGCCCGGCAACCTGCGCCTTGGGCGTAGCCGCCTCGATAGCGTCGGCCAGCAGTTCGACCGTGGCCCAGCCCGGAGGCGGAGTGTGGCCGCCGCCGGGGCCGTCAATGCGGATCACGGCATGGAAGTGGACAGCGCCGCGCTTTTGGTACTCGGCCACTTTGGCGAAGGACAGCCGGGCGTGCTCGCGGAAGGTCCGTTGCGTGAGCCCGGCCCGCTTGGCGATCTCCCGCCGCAGGTAGATCGAGAACCGCCGCCACAACAGGCCCGCGTGAGCGTTCCAGAGCACCGCGGATTCGTAGTCGTACCTGTCCGGGGCCAGCGGCGTACCAAGCGCGTCGTCCTCCTGATCGTGGCGGACGCCGCACCGGCACCGACGGACCGTGCCAGCCGGGCCGGTGGGCCGGTTGTGGACGGGGCCGAAGCTGGGCGCGGTGAAGGTGGCGAAGACGCGCGGGTGAGTGGCGACGTCTTCCGGGATGCCCTTGCCGCCACGTAGTCCGGCGGTGATCAGGTGGAAGGTGTCGCGGCGGTAGGTCTCGGCACAGGCCGCACAGCGGGTGACACGGCGGTTGTTGCAGCGGACCAGCAGATGCCCGGCGGGCAGCTCGGCGGAGTTCAGGCGGTGGAGGATGCGGCCGATCTCGCCGGTGTCCCGGTTGAGGTGGTGTTCGGTGCGGTGGCCGTCGAGGCGGATGGGGTTGGTGCAGCCACCGAGGCCGGAGAGTTGGCGGAGCAGTGCGGGCATGGTGCCGAGTGCTGCCAGGCTGCCCAGTTCGGGCAGCGGTGGCGGGGTGGTGCGGGTGATGATGGGTGCTCCTCTTTCGGCTCTTGGGTCGGGAGAGGTTGGGCTGCCGGGGCGGCGGATGCTTGGCGGTATCGAGGCCGTCCCGGCAGTCGTGTGGTGTGGGATCAGCGGCGGCGCTGGCTGTTGAGCAGCGAGCGCATGACGACGGCGGCCACGGCCACGGAAACGGCCGTGACAGCAACAGCGGCGAGCAGAGCCGTCAGGACGATGCCGACCGTGATCACGGCGCCGACCGTTCCGGCGTTGAGCCCGTCCAAGGCCCCGGGTGGGCGAGTTGGAGCGGGCGCGGTGGTGTGCTGGCAGGAGCAGGCCGGGGCGTGAGGGTGCTGGGCCGCCGGGATGGCGGTGGGCACGTGGACGATCGGCGGCGTGGGGGCTTCGGGGTACTTCGGTCGGAACACAGCGATCTCCTCTCAGCTACTCGTCTAGTCGTGTTGCTCGTTGATGGAATCGACGCCGGAGCGCGTACCGGACTCCACGGACGGCGCGATGCCGGTATGGGCGAGCCAGAAGCCGAACAGCGCGATCACGACGGCGACCCACAGACGGACGCCCATGAACTTGATCGCGATCCAGGCGACAGCGCCGAGGACGAGGACCAGGGGCAGGCTGACAATCACAGGCGATCTCCTTTCAGCGGATGGGGCAGCGGTGCGTACGGGCCGCCAGCTCGGCGGCAGCGCGAGTGTCGTAGTCGGCGGAGAAGTCGCAACGGGGAGCGGTGCACACAGCGGTGTGCATCACCCGGCCCCGCTGATCGTTGGCGGTGCCGACCCGGACCGGACCGATACGGATGACGTTGCGGAAGCGGCGGAGCATCGTGGACTCCTTCAGAGACGGGAGGCGATGGCGTCAGCCAGAGGCGCGGGAACGCCGAGGCGGGCGCGCAGGGTCTCGGTGTCGATGGGCGCTCCGGTACGGGCGCGGTGGTCATCGGCGAGCTTGCGCGCGTGAGCGACAAGGGCGGGTGGCAACCTGACCGTTGCCGAACTTGGCGCGGCCAAGTCCTCTATGAGGTCAGCTTGTTCATCGACAGCGGGTTGCGTGTCGGGCACTTCGCCACTGCGGCTATCGTTGGCTTCGCTCCGTGCACTCGGCTGGGTACCTGGCCGAGTGGTGGGGGTTTCGAGTGGATCGGCGACCGCGCCAGCCTGCCACCTCGTGTGGGGGGTCCGCCTTATGGCGGGCGGTCGCCGGTCGCGTTTCTGCGGTGTCGTGCTGCCGTCTCTGTCGCTGAGCCGAACACTCGTGTGGGCAAGGAGCGTTCCGCCGAGGAAGGCCACGGCAGGCCATCCGGCGACGAGGATGCGCAGCCAGGCGGGGACGTCGGCCAGGTCGAGCAGTCCGGCGGTGGCGACGTTCGCCCCGAGCGACGCGACAAGGGCAACGACGAACCAGCACCAGCCCGCCGCCTTGGACGCCCCCGACCGCAGCCGCTTCCAGGCCGCCACGAGCAGCAGGTCGACGGAGACCGGGTAGGCCCACGCCTTCCACCCGTCCTGTCCGGCCGCCGAGGCCAGGTCGTGTAGGTGGGCGAAGGACAGCGCGGCAGCGATGACCGCTTGCACCAGCACCGCGTCAACCCGCGCCAGATGAGCGCGCATGGATGGGAACTCCTTCCGGTTCGGTCAGCCGCCCGCCGTGAGTTCGTCGGCGCGTGCGCGAGCGGTGGCGGCGACCTCAGCGGCCTCGACGTCATCCGGCTGGGCAGCGGCGATGCGCTCCAACAGGTCGGCTTTGCGGTTCATCAACTCGGCGCGGCTCCCGGCCTCGCGTGTGCGGAAGTCGGCCAGGTCGGCCAGGAGCGCGGAGACCTCGGAGATGGTGGGACGAGACACAGGAACTCCCCTTCGGTTTCAGGCATGGCGGGGGTATGGCGGGGGTAGGGACACGGCGCGGGTACGGTCGCGCCAGCCGTCAGGGGGGTGGATTACTCAGCGGCCGGGAGCGGCTTGAGCAGGGACGTCGGAGCGCTCACTGGTACGGCCGGCACATCCGGTCGGAACGGCTCCAGCGCAGGCATGTCCGGCACGAGGTGAGCGGTGTCACGGCACACTTCGGCAGCGTCACCCAGCGATAGGTACGGCGTACGGATACGGGACCAACCACCGGACGTGTCCCCGGCTACTGCGAGACCGGGCCGTTCCGGGGCAATGGCGCAGGCCGCGCCGACCGCTTCGGGGGCGATGTCGCCGAGCGCCATCTTGGCGGAGGCTTCATCGTTCACGCGGTGGCAGACCCGCCCGGTCAGCTGAGCCCGCAGCATCGTGGCACCCTTGCCCAGTTCGGCGCCGAAGCGCTGTCCGCACACCTCTAGGTAGATGCCTGCCGCGCGGCCGAGTTGGGCGAGGCGGATGAGCTGGGTGACCATCTCGTCGCGCCGTTCCTCGTCCTTCCGTGTGGCGACGAGGAACAGCTCGGCCACCTCGTCCACGAGCAGCACTACCGGCACCGGCCGCTCGCTCTCCGGCAGACCCCAGATGTCAGAGGTGATCTCATCGTCCGGGGTGCTGGGCGCGATGCCCTGCCGGGCTTTGATCAGGTCGTACCGGTCCTCCATCAGCCCGACCAGCACAGGCAGCAGCTCCGCCGCCTGCTGAGGATCCGTCGCCAGGGCCGAGAGCCGTGGAGCGAAGGGCGCCAGCTCGACGCCCCGCTTGCAGTCGATCCCGACCAGCGCGACCGGTTGCCGGGCGAGCCCGGCTATCAGGTGTCGCAGGAACATCGACTTGCCCGACAGCGTGGCGCCCAGCGTCAGTTGGTGCGGGATGGCCCGGTAGTCCCGGACGAACGGCGTCGCGTCCTCCCGCAGCGCCACCGGCACCTTCAGGAAGCCACCGCCGGTCTTGCGAGGCATCCGAACCTTCCGCAGCACGTCGAAGCCGATCAGCCGCAGCTCAACCACACCCGGCTTGATCTCCTCCACATACGCGCCGTGAACGCCCCAGGCGTGCCGCAGCCGTTCGGCCGAGGCCGCCACGTCGGCAGGTTCCTGCCCCGGCGCCAGCCGCAACCGGACCCGCAGCCCGGTCGACGTCGGACGGATCAGCCCTCGACGCGGGGGCACCGGTCGCACTTCCCGATGCGTGAGTGCCCGCACCGCCCAGGCCCGCAGCCGCGACGGCGGAACGGTCAGCCCACACGCATCCATCACCGACCCGTACGACCCCAGCAGCCGCGCCGTCGAGATGGGCATCCCAACAGTCGACCAGTAGGCGGCCGGGTGCCAGGCCCGGAGGTAAGCGGCCCCGCCGACCGTAGCGGCGACCGGGCCACCCACCTCCATCAGCGTCATCACGTCAGCCATCAGGCTCAGGCCCCCGCACCCACCGATATGGCGGCCGGGGCGATGGCCTCGGCCCGGAAGGCGATCCCATGACGCTGCTGCCCGTTGAACACGGACTCCCAAGGCCGGGCGATCAGCCCGATCAGCGTGACCGGCGCACCGAGCGCCAGCCCCTCCGTCACACCGCTCTCCGGCACAGTGACCTGAAGCAACGAGGACTCCCCGCCGTCGAGGTAGACGACACCAAGCCGCATCAGCGTCTCACCGCTCTGCACGTCCTTGGCAATCTCGCCAGTCTGCCGGTCCTTCACCTTCGGCTCCGGCGCCTCGGTCAGCAAAACCGTGGCACCAGAGGTCTCAACTCGGATGGAACGCAACTACTTCTCCTAATCTCGCATCCCAACGCACCTACTTGTGTAGATGAGTTGCAGCCTTCGAACCCGAACGAGCGGGAACGAGGACCACCATGCCACACGACTCAGCCACTCGTCTATACGAGTATGTGTCTTCGTGTGTACGAGTCAGAAGAAGCAGCCCGGGGCCACCACGCCCCGGTCACGCGTCAGTTGGCAGGAAGCTGGTAGGCGAGGACGTACGCGTCGGCGGCCATCACGGTGTCGCACACCTCCACCGCCCGCCCCTCAGAGTCGTAGGCAGTCCGAACGAGATGGATCACCGGCACCCCGGAAGCGAGCTGGAGCGTCCGCACCTCCTGCGGGGAGGGCATCCGGGCCCGGATCTCTTCATCGAAGTGGTCCAGGCGGTGCCCCATCTCCTCCAACCGGGCATAGATCCCACCAGGACCAGGGTTCGGCTGCGCGATCGGAGTGTTCCGCGCCAGGTCGAGCGGCAGATACGACGTAGCGAACTCCACCGGCCGCCCATCCAGCAGATACCGCCGCCGCCGAGCCAGCACCTTACGAGGCGAACCCAGCCGGGCAGAGATGTCCGGCGACGGCCGCTCCTCCTTCACCTCGAGGTTGTCCACCTCCGGACGACTGCCCGCCGCTTCCGCCTCCACCGTGAAGGCAGCCTTCCCCTGATCCCGATGCCGCCGCGCGAACCGGTCCGAAGCCAGCCGCCGCACAGGCGGCCGGGGCCGCACGAAGACCCCCTTGCCATGTTCAGACACGGCCAGGCCCTCTTGCTGGAGCAGCGACAAAGCGTTGCGGACGGTCATCCGAGAGACACCGAAGTGATCGACCAGCTCAGTCTCGGAGGGCAGCTTGTCGCCCTCCCGGAACCGCCCCTTGTCGATCGCTTCCCGCAGTGCATCGGCGATCTGCCGGAACACCGCCCGGTCGCTCGTCGGGTCCAATACACCCAGAACAGAGGTCAGAGAAGGCATTCGCACATACTCCTTTAGGTATCTAGACGAGCGGCTGACCAGTGTTGCTACGGTGGAGAGCCTAGCCAGCCGAGAGGGCCGAGGAACGTGAGCACTGAGCGCCCGCACTCCGTGAGCGTCGCCGGAGTCATCGTCGACGACGCGGGCCGCGCGCTGCTGATCAAGCGACGCGACAACGGTAAGTGGGAACCACCCGGCGGCGTGCTCGAACGCGAGGAAACCATCCCCGACGCCTTGCAACGGGAAGTCTTCGAAGAGACCGGCATCAAGATCGCGCTTCCCGCGACTCTCACCGGCGTCTACAAGAACATGACCGGCCTGATCGTCTCCATGGTCTTCCGTTGCGAGGCGATCAACGGCACCCCGACCACCGGAGCGGAGACGCGAGCCCTGCGCTGGGCCACCCGCGAGGAGATCACCGAGCTCGCCGACGAGGCGTACGCGATCCGCGTCCTGGACGCGCTCGACAACACCAGCCCGCCGGCCATCCGCGCCCACGACGGCGTACGACTCATCTAGCACGCACCACGACCCATAGCCCCTACCAGCATGAAGGAACTTGTATGGACGAGTATATGAGTGCTCCGCGAGTTTGGGGCCTGATGTGCCCAGGATCCCGAGAAGAAGTCACCCGCGCCCGCCGCTGGACCCGCGACATCCTCAACAACCACCCCTGCGCAGACGACGCCGAGCTGATCGTCAGCGAACTCGGCAGCAACGCCCTCACCCACACCGCAAGCGGCACCCCCTACGGCACCTTCCAGCTCACGCTGTCCCTCTCCCCGCGCACCGTCGCAATCTCCGTCACCGACGAGGGAGGCCACCCCAAAGAAGTCAGCCCTACGGAGGCCGACGCAGACGACACCCACGGCCGCGGATTAACCATCGTCATGGCACTCGCCCGCCGCCTGGACATCACCGGCAGCCAACACGGCCGCACCATCACCGCCCAACTCGTAGCCCCCGAGCAGGCAGAAGCCACCACATGCTGAGGCCCCTGCTACGCCCCGGCTACTGGTGCGAATGCTGGACCCGTTCACCAGCCACAGGACCCCGCTCGGTCCTACTCGCCTCCATCGAAACCAACAGCCCCAGCGAAGCCACCCGATGGATCCGCGTCACCGTCCGAACCATCGCCTCAGCACTCGACCGAGAAGCAGCCCACGAGGCATGGGACTGGGTCACGCACGGCTACAAGGAAGCCGAAGACACCCTCACCAACGGAGAAGCAACCACGTTCGCCCTCACCCAGCAAGACACCCACATCGAATGGATCCTCCGGCCGGTCATCTTCCTACCCCTCGCCCACCGCGAATCCCGACGTCTCCCGGCATGCGCCGAACAGTTCACCTGCCCCACCACACACAAGATCGCCCGACACCGGACCAACGGCCACTGAGTTACAACCTTCTTTACGGGTTCAAGGCGGCTCGCTCCGCTCGCCGCGCGCGGCCCGGCCCCCGGCCGGGCCTGCGCTCCTGTCTCCGCCCCGCTCCACCCCGGCCGGTGTCCGTACCGCGCGCACAGCAAGCAGCCGCCTGATGTCAGAGAAGGGGTACGTCGTGGCTGGGGCGGTCGGCTCCACGGCTTTAGGCAGCCACTTTGGGGCGAGCCTCTAAGATCATGGCCCCAACGTCGTGCTTTACCGGGCAGGTCCACAGACTGCCCGACGCGCCGGAAGCTTACGGGGCCATGATCACTCGCCCCAAAGCAGCTCCAGCCCAAAGCCGCTCCACCGACCTTATGCTGGCTACCCGACGTCAGCGAAAGGCCTTCGCTAGCGCCGCGACCTTCCTGAAATCGGTAACTTCTTCCGTGGATGAACCCTTCCTAGAAAAAACCCGATCTCCACAATAAGAGAGATCACTTTGGCCGGGAATCCTAACCCTAATGACCGAGAGGCCCTTGTACTCGATCGTGTCGATGCCGCCCATCAGTTGCGTGGCCAAAGGATCACTGATCGGCTGCTCTGAGATCTTCTTTACAAAACGCTGAACGTAAGCCTCAAGTGAGATCTTTAGGATCTTCGCCTCTCTGTCGATGCCCACGACATGGTGAAGCCCAACTTGCACGGGAGTGACAGAGTCGAGCGCTTCAATTCTTTTGGCGTCCGGATCCTTGTCGGCCACTCCGACGAACAGGAAGCCTTCATGGTTTGGCTGCACGTTTGCAATTCCGCAAATGGTTTCAGCCAAACGCAGAAACAGGGCGTCATCCCACTTGCGGCGATCATCCAACCTGAGGACACCTTGCTTGAACTCGTAACGACTAGTCTCAATCCTGGATCGGCGCAGCGAATTTTCGAAATCCAGAGCCAATCCGGGGCCATGCCCGAAGGCTGGGGGCTCCTTGTGGACGAAGTGTCGCTGAATTAGGCCGGTGATTGTATCGATGTTTGAGATTCGGTCTTCTGTCGAGGTATAGTGTCGCGCGCTCTTGAGTCGAGGTCCCACGTTTCTCAGCGCAGCAACGATAGCCGCGCTATCTGCGGGCGACTTCTGCTGGCGAACGATGAGATCGAAGAACGACATAAAAACGGCGTAGAACGGGGTACGAATCGGGTTTCCACTGCTCGGGCGAACCAAGTTCCGGAGACCGTTCAGGCCAGGAACTTCGGAGTCGATCACCTCCGTCAAGATCGAGAAAGTTGACTGGATCTCATCTTGAAGTCGGCGACCCCCGTACGCCGCGAGGCGCGTTTCGATACGCTTATGCTTGTCATTCCCCGTATCGTAAATTTCGTCGAACTCTTCCTTGCTCGCCGGGAAAGGGCTGCCGAGTAAGATGGAGGCAGCAACATCGGCAACCATTTGCTCATCGTCGCCTTCCCTTAGTTGCTTTACGTTGAGAATTCCATGACGGATCCATACCGTGTCTTCTGCGCGCACCCCATATTGCTGCTTTTCCCGAGCAGACTCAATGGAAATACTCGGCATGTCATGCAGTAGGAGCACATCATCCGAAACGTCACCGCGCAAGGAACTTGCAACCGCGCGCACAAGCTCCGAGAACGGGTTGAGCATGCCCGCCTGCCTTTTCTCCTGGGTGCTCAGCTGTCGGCCATTCGAATTAATTCGACTGAAGACGTTAGTAATTTGTCCTTCCGTTCGGGTTGGGAAGATGGTTACGGCTAGCTGATAATCGACCAAGTTTGCGCATTTGTCTGCAGGGAGCAAGTTCTCTGTTTCTGCAGGCTCGAATGCCCCTGCAGTAGCCGCCTGATGAGCCCTGGCGCTCTGGGTCAGGTCAAAGTGCATGCCATTGTAGTCAAACTTTTGTTCGATGAAAGAAAAGATGGCGTCCAGGCGCTGCATCCCATCGATGATCTCGTACTTCCCGCTTCCATGGATCTCCGGCCTCTCAGCGAGAAGGATCAAAGGGATCGGATAGCCGTCCAGGATACTGTCAATTAGAAGTTGCTTCTCGACAACGGACCAAACAAGCTTCCGCTGATACCGTCGATTCACGAGGAGTGAATCGTCCCTGAAGAGCCGATAGGCTTCCGTGACGCTCATACCTCGGGGGGTAATGGAGACGTGACCTTCAGATGACAAAATGCGCTCCTCACGTGTGCGTGTGCAAGTGCGCACAGCTTGGCACGCCTAGACCACCCGTGTCTGAGGTTGCGCAAGGGCTGACAGGGCCGACGCGCGAGGCTGACATCAACGAGCCCGGACGTGAGCGGTGCCGAGTGGCCGCCAGCGGCATGGCCGTACGCTGGTGAGGGCCCCGGACGGCGAGTCCGATCGAAATCCTAAAGCGGTGATCACGCGTCCAAGTCGGTGCTGCTGACGCCAGTCGTGACGCCAACGGCCGCGTACGCCAACGCCAGCAGCGGACGTCGGCGGACCGCCCAGCCAGGCGAAACGCCCCCGGCAGCCGCCGCACCCCGCCTGAATAGCGGAAGGTCGCCGGTTCGACCCCGGCCCCAGCCACCGCAGCCCTCACCAGGGCATACGCCCTCTCCGAAGATCATCGGAGAGGGCGTTTTCGCTTCCCGTGACATCATCTGTGGACTGGCAGCACTGCCCGCTGCAGCACTCCGGGCTCTTGCGCTGCGCGTCCCATTCGTGCTTGCAGCACCGGCACTCGGCCCAGGCCCGTCAGACGCGAGCTACGACATCGTGGAGCTGCTCGGCCCGCTCTGCCATCTGCCCGATCCGGAAGACCGGCGCCGGGCTCTCCAAGAGGCTCAGCGCGTGGTGAAGCCGAGGGACTGGTCGCCGCAGCGGGCATCAACCGGTACGCCTCCCTCTTCGAGCACGTCAGCTAGCCCCTGCGCACCTAACGTCCGCAGACGGCCATTCCCAAGATTCTCCGCACCGCTGTGCAATACGGCAAAGGCTTCACCCTGGCCTGCTTCCACCGCGTGCCGAGGAACTTGCCGACGAACTGGACGGTCAGGCGGGTGACGGTGTGATTCACGCTGATCGTCATGACGACAGAGGGGCTCAGCGTGAGCGGTCCAGTGTCTCGCCCGCAATCTGGTCACGCGCTCCCAACTGTCGATTCCCCTCACTGAGCGGGCAATTCAAGACTTCGCCAAGGTTCCTTCCAAGCCTGGCTGCCACAGTCGTGCCTGACCGAGCCCCTCGCTGGGACAGCCACAGCCGTCTCCGCGACCAATGGAGGTAACCATGCAGATACGCCGCCTTCTGGCCGGCGCCGGCGCCGCCGCAGCCGTCGCACTCGGCCTGTTGGGCACGCCGAGCGCCCAGGCCGCCACCACCGGCGCAGCCGCTGTCACGTGCGGCAACGCGTACTGGCCGCACACCAACGACGATCCCTTCGGCGGCAGAGTGAGCAAGTCCTCCCCCGCCGCCATCCACACCGGACCGTACGGCGACTGCACCACAGTGGACTATGTCTCTCCGAACACCTGGGTCGAGTACGACTGCTACGTCACGAACGACCTCGGCCACACCTGGACGTGGGTCAGAGACGAGAACAACAGGAGCCTCGGCTGGATCTACGACAAGTACCTGGAGGACGGGGGCTCCAACTTCCGCTGCGGCTGAGCCGGGGGGCAGCGGGTGCGGCCCGACGGGTTGCTCCGTCGGGCCGCACCCAGGACCGTCTCTGGACGGTCCGAGGGCGGCCGGCTACGGCCAACAACGACGGCTCGGAAACCCCTCTGTCCGCGACTGAAGCGTAGCTTCGATGCAAGCGTCGGCGGCCACCAGTTTTTTATAGGTATTTTTCGGATGACAGATATTTTGTCATGCTAGCTGCGGCGGAACCCCTCCAGTAGATTCCTGCTGGCGCGCGCACGGGAAGGGCCGTGAAAATCCAGCGGTTGTTTCCCGTTTTCCGTGCGCGATGTCAACGGAAACCCATAGGCGTGAGGGAGATCGTGGCAGTGCGGAGAAGAGCGATGAATCTGATGGCGGCCTTAGTGTGCGCCGGTGCCGTCGTGGTGGGTGCCGGTGCTCCGGCGAATTCCGCGGAGCTCGAGCCGGAAGTTATTCCGATCGATGTCCTTCTGGCCGGATCCTATGCGGATTCGGTCCGGGATGCGATGGGCATCTGGAACAAGTCCGTCCCCGGAATCAAGTTCGTCGAGCAGGACACCCCGGCGGCTTTGCGGGTCAAGGAATACACGACCGCGAACGGCACCGGTTCCCACGCCTTCGTCAACGGCCTGGGCAGGGGCTGGGTCTACCTCGAAACCGGGGATGCTCAGAAGTACAAGCCGTCCCGCATTGTCGTGCATGAACTGGGGCACATTCTGTCGCTCAGCGATCTTGGACCGGGCAGTGTCTGCTCCAAGGTGATGTCCGGCGCCTGGGCCGGCCCCGAGTGCACCAACGATCAGCCGGACGCGGAAGAAGCTGCCGAAGTCGCGGATTTCTTCGCCGCGCACGATGTCGGTGACCCGGTACCGGGCTGGGGCACTCCCTCGGAGGGCTGAACGCGTCGTCCACGTGGCCGGCCGTCTGGTTGGGTCGGCCGCCGAGGTCCACTAAGAGGTTTCCCTGCCGAGGTGGCCACCTTTGCGGCCACCTCTAGGGTGTGCATCCCGAAGGTCTGTCGATCGCCCCGGAGGTGCCATGCCCCTGCAGATGAAGTTGCGTGCGATAACGCTCGATTGCCTTGATCCGCTGGCTTTGGCGACGTTCTATCAGCAAGCCACGGGCCTCGAACCGCACCCGAAATCCGACGCCGACTTCGCCGGTCTCACCTGTGAGGACGGCCTCTTCATCGGATTCCAACGGGTCGACGACTATCGCGCTCCCAGCTGGCCCGAACAGAGCATTCCCCAGCAGTTCCACCTTGACTTCGCCGTTGACGACCTGGATGAGGCCGAGGCGCGACTGCTGGAGCTGGGCGCGGGCAAACCGGATCACCAGCCACATGACAGGTGGCGGGTCCTCACTGACCCGGCTGGTCACCCATTCTGCCTGGTCAGGGGCTGATCGCCCCTGCTGACAGAGCATCTCCCCCGAGGCCGGGGCGGCGCCTACGGCACCACCCGTTGGTACAGCCGGTGCATCAGGAGGGGGCTTCGTCGTTGTCCGGGGAGGGCGTCGGAATCACCGCGTTGAGCGCGACAGCGGCGCGTTAGCCATGGGTTAGCCGATCGGCAGCGGCGGCGAACAGGGTTGTCCCCAGGACGCGGAACGCACCGTGGACAACGCACCGCGCCCTCGGCCCACACTCCAACCATCCCTGGGGGGATCCCATGTCGCGCACGACCGTTCTCCGCCGCACCCGCACCGTCGCCGTCGCCTCGCTGATCGCCGCTGCCGCGTTCTCGCTCACGGCCTGTGGAGGCGGCGAATCCGACAGCGACGCCAAGGGGGGCTCGCCCTCGGCGACCGCGAACGGCACGTCGGGGGGGTCCGAGGGTTCCACCGGGGGCTCCGGCGAGGACGTCGACACCAAGGCGGGCAGCGCCTCGGGCGGCTCCTCGTCGGCGAGCCGCTGCACCAGCGATCACCTGGACGCCGCGTGGTCGAACTTCGAGGGCGGTCCGGACATGGAGTACGACGGGCAGCAGACCGCCCGGGTGGTGCTGAAGAACACCGGCAGCACCGACTGCACCATGGTCGGCTTCCCGGGTGTCCAGCTCCAGACCGAGCACGGCGAGACCTGGGACCTGCGGCGCACCGGCGACAAGCCGAAGCCGGTCCGGGTCGACGCCGGCGGGCGGGTCAGCTTCGACATCACCTTCCTGGCGTCGACCCGCGACGACGACAAGAAGTTCGCGCCGGACCAGGTCGTGATCACCCCGCCGAACGAGCGCAGGAACCTGTCGCTGCAGTGGCCGTACGGCGGCGCGCTGCTGGACCAGTCGGGCGCCACCCACCCGGGGACCTTCGTCGGCCCGGTCAGCGCGCCGGAGTGAGCCTCGGGGCGGACGGCCGGCCCCGGCCACCGCCGCCCCCACCAGGGCACAGCCCCCTCCCGGGCCAATCCGGAGGGGGCTTCTTCATTGCCTGCGACGCCCACGGGGGCGCACATGTCCCGCATGAACGATCAGACGTAGGCGCAGATGGCGAAGACGCTGATGCCCACGTTGTCGGCGGTGGTCTGGCGCCCCAGCCCGATCCAGCCCCGCGCGTCATTGGTGGGGAAGCTGCCGACGAGGATGGCGCTGTCGCCCCGGGCCTCGGCACCGCCGCCGATGACCTTCTTCCCCGGCGGGCAGTACACCGTGCGCCGCTGGAAGTTCGGGACGTTCTCATTGGGCAGGGTGACCACCTCGTAGCCGGGCACGCCCTCGCCGGGGCGGGGGGCTTCATGGGAGGCGGCCGCCTCGGAGCTCTGGGAACCGGTCGTCTCGTGGCTCTGGGAAGCGGTCGTCTCGTGGCTCTGGGAGGCCGTCGACTCGGGGCTCTGGGAGGCCGTCGACTCGGGGCTCTGGGAGGCCGTCGACTCGTGGCTGACGGAACCGGTCGCCTCTGAGTCTTGGGACTCGGTTCCCTCCGAACCTTGCGACATGGTCGCCTCGGAGCCTTGGAGCATGGTCGCCTCGGAGCCTTGGGCCATGGGCACCTCGGCGCTGTACGAGCCGGTCGTCTGGTCGTCGCCGTCTTGTGTCGCCGACGCGACGCCCGGCGTCAGCGCCATGGTCAATGCCGCGGCAGCGATGACGAGCCTTCCACGCATGTGTGTCTTCCCTTCGTCACGGGCCCCTGGACGGGACCGACACCGTGAAGGCGTGACCAGGCGAAGCGGAGAGTAAGGCGTGAAAGTATGCAAATCCCACGAACGTGGGACGCGTGAGAGGCGTACGGGTGCAGCTCTCCTGAGTGACGGAAAGCCGCCGGTTCGCGCCCTGTCCCGGTGAGCGGAACGCCGTCATTCCCGCCACGAGAATCAGCGGCGAACAATCCCCCAACACACCCGAGCCGCAGGTCATGATCCCATCCGAAGCGGCCATTGGAGAGCCGACATGGCAGACGTGAGGGGCAACCCGCGCGAAGTACGCAAGGCAGCGATCGCAAGTTTGTTCGGTAGCGCATTGGAGTGGTACGACTTCTTCCTCTACGGCACGGCCGCCGCGCTCGTCTTCAACTCCCTCTTCTTCCCGACCTTCGATCCGCTGGTGGGAACGATCGCCGCCTTCGGCACCAACGCGGTGGGATTCCTCGCCCGGCCACTGGGCGGCATCATCTTCGGGCACTTCGGTGACCGGATCGGCCGTAAGTCGATGCTGGTGACCACCCTGGTGATCATGGGCGTCGCGACCTGTCTGATCGGTCTGTTGCCCACCTACGCCACCATCGGGGCCTGGGCACCGGTGCTGCTGATAACGCTGCGGATCGTGCAGGGCATCGCCGTCGGCGGCGAGTGGGGCGGCGGGGTGCTGATCGTCAGCGAACACGCGCCGAGCCACCGCCGCGGCTTCTACTCGGCCTGGAGCCAGACCGGTGTGGGGCTCGGGTTCGTCCTCTCCGCATCCGCCTACGCACTCGCCCAGGCCGTGACCACCAAGGAGTCCTTCCTCGCCTGGGGATGGCGCGTTCCGTTCGTGGTCGGCATCCTGCTCACCGCGGTCGGACTGCTGATCCGGCTCCGGATCATGGAGACACCCGCGTTCCGGGAGGCGACGTCGGAGCCGGAGAAGGAGTCCAAGCCGCCGCTCCTCGACGTCATCCGCACCCACCCCAAGTCGATACTGATCGCCTTCGGGGCGCGGGTCGCCGAAACCGGTGCGAGCTATCTCTTCCTCACCTTCAGCCTCTCCTACGCCGCCGAGGTCGGGGTGGGCAAGGGGGTGGTGCTGGCCGCGCTCGTAGTGGGGATGCTGTTCGAGTCGTTCGCGATGCCGATGTTCGGGGCGCTCTCCGACCGCGTCGGACGCCGACCGGTGTATATCGGGGGCGCCATCGCGGTGATCGTCTGGGCCTATCCGTTCTTCGCGTTGTTCGACACGCGCAATCCGGTGCTGATCTTCGTGGCGATCTTCGTGGCGGTCGTGGTCGGCCATGGGGCGATGATCGGCACCCAGCCGGCGTTCTTCACCGAACTCTTCGCCAGCCGGGTGGCCTACAGCGGGCTCGCCCTGGGGCATGAGCTGGCGTCGATGATCGTCGGCGGGTTCTCCCCCATCGTCGCCACCGCGCTGCTCGCGTGGGCGGGTGCGTCCTGGCCGATCGCGCTGTTCCTCATCGGCATGGGCGCGGTCACGGTCTTCGCCGTGGCGGCCGCCCCC
This sequence comes from Streptomyces sp. MK37H, assembly GCF_018035285.1. Classification (NCBI taxonomy): domain Bacteria; kingdom Bacillati; phylum Actinomycetota; class Actinomycetes; order Kitasatosporales; family Streptomycetaceae; genus Streptomyces; species Streptomyces sp. MK37H. The sequence continues at coordinate 17,888 of NZ_JAAAYH010000129.1, forward strand.
GAGACCAACCCGGCCGTCCGCAAGGACCGCAAGGCTCCGGAGGACCCGGAGGACCCGGAGGACCCGGAGGAGGCCGAGGTGAAGTCCCAGACCGTCTGACGGGCCCGTCGGCCTCGTTCCCGTATCGCTGCCTGGGTGTGCCGCACCCAGGCGGCGCGCGTCCTGGTTGACCCCCGCTGACCTGCGCAGACTGGGTCGGGATTCGGGTCGAGACGCGGGTCGAATCCCGGGTCGGGAACGAGACGAGGAATGGAGCACCCATGTCTGGACGTCTGCACGGCAAAGTCGCCCTGATCACCGGAGCGACGGGAGGGATCGGCGCGGCGACCGCCGAACTCTTCGCACGGGAGGGAGCACGGCTGCTCCTCACCGACGTGGCCCCGGAGCCCCTGAAGGCTCTGGAGGAACGGATCGAGGAGTTCAGCGACAGCGACGTGGCCTCGGCCACGCTGGACGTCGCCTCGGCGGAGGCGTGGGGCGATGTGATCGCCACCGTACGGGAGCGCTTCGGTCGCCTGGACGTGCTGGTCAACATCGCGGGGATCCTGGACTGGCCGGGCATCGAGGGCACCGACGAGGCGTCCTGGGACCGCGTGATCGAGGTGAACCAGAAGGGCACCTGGCTGGGGATGAAGGCGGCCATGCCGCTGCTGCGCGCCAGCGGTAGCGGGTCGGTGATCAACACTTCCTCGGTGCTGGGGCTGGTGGGCAGCGGTGCGGCGGCCGCGTACCAGGCGTCGAAGGGTGCCGTCCGGTTGCTGTCGAAAACCGCGGCGGTCGAGTACGCGCGCGACAACGTCCGGGTCAACTCGGTGCATCCGGGGGTGATCGCGACGCCGATGATCCAGGACCTCCTGGACGAGCAGGGCGATCGGCAGCCGGACATCGTGCGGACGCCGATGGCCCGCGCGGGCCGGGCGGACGAGATCGCACCGGCGATGCTGTTCCTCGCCAGCGACGAGTCGTCATTCGTCACCGGCTCGGAGCTCGTGGTCGACGGTGGGCTCACCGCGCACTGACGACCGCCGCGTCTCGTACGACGGAATTGTCCGTTCCCGCCGTACGCTGGGCGGATGACGCGGCTGATCGTGGCGGGCGGAGGAGGCGGGGACGCCGTTGCCGCCGCGGTGCTCGACCGGACTCTGTACGGGCGCGGGACGGCCGAGGACGGGGCGGTGGTCCTGACGTACGCCTGGGACCGGCTGCTCGTCGACCCCGTCCCCGGGCCCCGGGCGGCGGCCGACTTCACCGGTCTGCGGGCGCTGACGCCGAGCGTGTACGCCGTGCCCGAGGGCGCGAAGCCCGTGGCGCCGGCCGGGTCCACACTGCCCCGTCTGGCCGCCGAGTTGCCGCACACCTTCGCCCTGCTCGACCCCCACCACGGCGTGGAGGGCATGGTCCGGCAATTGGAGGAGCTGATCGAGCACCTGGCCCCGGCGTCGATCGACCTGCTGGACGTGGGCGGCGACATCCTCGCGCACGGCGATGAGCCGACGCTGCGGAGCCCGCTCGGGGACGCGCTGTCGCTGGCCGCATGTGCGCAGGTGAACGCGGAGATCCGGCTGCTGGTCGCCGGGCCCGGGCTGGACGGGGAGCTTCCGGTGGAGGTGCTGCACGAACGGCTGGAGCGGGTGGTCCATACGCTGACCGCAGACGATGTCGCACCCATCGGCTCCGTCATGGAGTGGCATCCGTCGGAGGCCACCGGCATGCTCACGGCCGCGGCGCGGGGGGTGCGCGGGCTGTGCGAGGTACGGGACGCGGGGCTCACCATTCCCCTGACGAACGACGGGGCCGTGGTCCATGAGGCGGATCTCGACACCGCGTTCCGCCGGAACCGGCTGGCCGGGGCCATCGCCGACACGACCCGACTCGCCGAGGCCGAGCGGCACTGCCGGGAGATCTGCGGCTACTCGGAGATCGACTACGAGCGGGAGAAGGCCGCGCGGTTCGGGGCGGCGCCCGAGGGTCCGTTCCGGCCCAGGGCCGTACTCGCCGGGGTCGCCCGCTTCGCGGAGGAGGCCCGCGCCCGCGGGGTCAGCCACACCACCTTCCGCCGCCTCACCGAGTTTCTCGGGCTGAGCGGGGTCCAACGCGCCGATCTGCGGGCCCTGCTGATCGGGACTCAGCCCGAGCGGTACGACGCCCCGCTGTGGCGGCTGTGATCCCCCGGATGGGGTATAGTTGATCTCGCAACGCCGCCCCGGAGGGCGGGAGTTGATGCGTCGGTCGTCTAAGGAAAGATACTCGTCTCCAAACGAGGGATGTAGGTGCAAGGCCTGCTCGGCGCTCCATAGAGAAGTCCCTCCCCTGATCGCAGGGGAGGGACTTTTTCGTGTGTCCGCCTGCCGGGGTGTCCGGCGGACCACGCGGCGGAGCCGCATATTGGGGTTCCGCCCCTGGACCCCGGGGCCCGGGGCGGAGCCCCACCACGCGGCGGAGCCGCATAT
>NZ_JAAAYH010000013.1:0-54654 GCF_018035285.1 Streptomyces sp. MK37H
GCAGCCGATACGCGAGGTGCCGACGGCCACGTCGTCGTACCAGAGGGTGTCGTCGCCCTCGCCGTAGCTCTCCCAGCCCAGCCGCAGATCGGCCGGGGCGGGCCGCCACCCGCCCCGGTTCAGCCACTGCTGGTCGACGTCCTGGGTCGGGGTGCCGTCGACCACGAGGCCGGTGACGAGCCCGCCGTTCACCCAGGTGTCCAGGCGGCCCGCGGTGCGGTCGAGGCGGAACTCCAGACACGTCCAGGTGTTGACGGGCAGAGGGGTGCTGAGCGCGACGCCCGCCGGGCTCTGGGCGGGGAGGGTGGCGTCGTCCGACTCGCGGTTCCACTGGAGCGCCTTGTTCTGGCCGCCCATGCGCAGATCCTTGCCGTTGTCGTCGGCGTCGCGCAGCGCGGCGAACGTGACGTGCTGGGCGGGGAGTGCGGTGGTGTGGCGGACCCAGAAGCGGGCGTAGAGGTCGCCGCCGGATGGCAGGCCGGACAGCGAGGTGCCGGCGAAGGCGTGGTTGCAGTACCCCGCCTTGCCGGTGATCCGCACCGACTTGGTGCCGCCGTGAGCCATCGTGGTGTCCACGGTGGCGTTGCCGGTGCCCGAGCAGTTGGCGACGGCCGTGGTCCATCGGCCCGCGGGGGCGGTCCCGGTCTGCGACTCGAAGTCCTCGCAGAAGCCGTTGGCGGCACAGGCCGCCGGTTGTGCCGAGGCCCGTGGCGCGGCCGGGGCGGCCAGCGCCACCGCCACGGCCACCGCGGCGACGGCCAGGGCGCGGTGTGGTGTGGAGGTCATGGGAGATCCTTCGGCTGGTCGGGAGGATCGGGAGCGCCTGGAGTTTGGGAGCGCTCCCACGCATCCCACTGTAGCCCGTACATGACAAGCCCGGAAGGCCGGACGTCCGTGCAACCGGTACGCGAGCCGCTTCACCCCTTCGGTCACCAAAAGGTTCCTCGGTCACCGAAAAGTGCGTTCTTCCATGTCAGAGTTCACTCTCTTACGGTTTCCGAGTAACCACGAGAGAGCGCGGGCTCTTGGATTCCGTGGCAGCGAGCGAGCCCGTGGGCTCCCATGACGAGAAGGCAGGCAGCATGGCCATCACCCTGGTAAACCCCAGCGGATTGCCGAAGATCGACGCGTACCGACAGGTGTCGATCGCGACCGGGTCGAGGCTGATCCACATCGCCGGGCAGGTGGCCTGGGACGCCGATGGGGTCACGGTCGGCGAAGGTGATCTCGCCGCTCAGGTCGAGCGGTGCTACCTCAACATCGCCACCGCTCTGGCCGAGGTCGGTGGCTCCTTCGACGACGTGGCGAAGCTGACCGTCTACGTCGTCGACTGGACCCCCGACAAGATGCCCCAGTTCCTGGAGGGAGCCGCGCGGGCGGCCGCGAAGCTGGGGGTCACCCCGGTCCCGCCGGGCACGCTGCTGGGCGTCGCCGCGCTGGACGTACCCGAGCATCTGGTCGAGATCGAAGCCACCGCGGTCCTCGACTGAGCGGGGCCGCGCGGTGGCCCCACCTCTCGTGGGGCCACCGCGCGGCTCGGGCGGGTGCTCCGCTCGTTCAGGCGTCGAAGCGGCGGCGGGATTCCTCGATATGACCGAGGTACGTATGCGTCCAGCCACACATTCCATCGACCGTCGCGCGCAGGGCCCGGCCCGCTTCGGTGAGGGTGTACTCGACCCGTGGCGGCACGGTGGGGTGCACCTTCCGCTCGACCAGGCCGTTGCGCTCCAGCATGCGCAGGTTCTGGGTGAGCATCTTGTGGCTGATGCCCTCGACCTCATTCCGCAACTCGCTGAAGCGCAGGGTTCGTTCACCGAGGAACTCGATGATCAGGAACGCCCATTTGTTGGCGACATCCGCGAAGATCTCCCTCGCCAACGAGTCCGCGCGCATCAGGTCGGCGTCCTCGGGCGAGCCCGTGTACTGCTTGGTCCCCATAAGGTCACTCTCCTACAGTTCCCGAGTCACCACAAGAGAGCACATGAGCAGCCGACTCGGGGCAGGTGAGCCGGTCGTTCAGGAACGTCAGCAGTACATCGGCCACCTCGTCCGGCACCTCCTCGGCAAGGTCGTGTCCGGCCTCGGAGACATGGCCGGTGACGTCATGGGCGAGGAGCCGCATCTGGACCTCGTTCCGGTCGCCGATGAACGCGTCGCCGCCGAGCGCCGGCACCGGGATGTCCAGCTTCGTCCGCGCCGCCTCCCGGTTCTGTTCGGCGTCGACGAGCATCGCCCGATAGGAGATCGATCAGTCAATTACACAGGGGGCGCTGCCCGGGCGGCAGCGCCTCCCTCACCGCCTCGCCCGGCGGGCACTCCTCTGCCGGACACGCGGGCGCATCGCCTTGCGGGCGTCGATGGCCACGACCTCGAAGTTGTCCACGGTGCGGTTCACCCGGCCGAAGAGATTGTCCGGGCCCGCGATGCAGACCTTGGTGATGCCGTGCTCCCGCATCGTGTCCACCATGTCCGGCCAGCGGATCGGGCGGTTGAAGGTGTCGAGCAGCATGGTGCGCACACCATCCGCGCCGGTCAGCAGCGCGCCGTTCTGGTCGGCGACGACCGGCAGCTTGGGATCGGCCACCTCGAAGGTGCCGAGGACCTCCTCCTCCGCCTTGCGGCGCAGGGCGCCGAACGCCGGGGCGTGCACGGGCGGCCACATCGTGTACATGTTGTATCCGCCGAGCTCGCCGATCCGCTTCTTGAACCGGTCGAGCACGGGCTCACGCAGGGACACGAGGTAGAAGCCCTGGTCGATGTAGCCGGAGACGTCGTGCCACTCCCCCTCGGCGTCCAGTTCGGCCAGCGCCTCCTGAAGCCGCTCCTCGGGGGTGTGGATCACGCAGTGGGTGACCGCCTCACGGTGCTCCTGCCGGAAGTACTCCTCCTCGCAGCGCGCCAGTTCGGCGGTGAGCCGCACGGTCTCCTCGAACGGCAGGGCCCCCGCGTAGGTCACCGCGGCCCGCTGGCCGAAGCTCGGTCCGGCGCACAGCTCGGGCCGCTCTCCCAGCGTCTCCTCCGCCCAGTCGGCGAGGGAGAGACAGACGGTCAGGAAGGCGATCTGGGTGTGCTCGGCGTACTGCGCCTCCTCGTCGGCGTCCGACTGGCGGTACCGGTCGAACACGGAGTACCCCACCACCTCGTCGGCGATCGCGAGCCGCCGCCGGGCATGGGGGTTGGTCAGCAGGAACTCGCCCACGTCGGTGAAGCGGAAGGGCCCCATTCCGGGGAAGACCATCGCCGTACGGCTGCTCTCCGGATCGGATGTCCCCGGATCGGATGTCCCCGGCTCCGTGGCCTGTGGCTCGGTGGTCTGCTGCTCCGTCATGCCTTCGCTCCCGGAGCCAGGTCGAGAGCCAGCTGCTCGAGCTGTCGTTTGTCGGGCTTGCCGTTCCGGTTCAGGGGGAATCGCTCCAGGACGTGAATGCGGTTGGGGTGCTCGAAGTCGGGCAGCAGGGAGGTGATCGGCTCCCGCCAGTGCCGCGGCTCCCGCTGCTGCTCGTCCTCGACGAAGAAGAAGAGCTGGCAGCCGCGCTGTTCGTCGGGAACGGGGACGACCTTGACGAGGCAGCCGCCCGCGGCCAGCTTGTGCTCGATGATCTCGGGGTAGAGCGTGTGGCCGTTGCGGTGCACCGCCGCCTTCCTGCCGAGGACGAAGAGGTTGTCCCCGCCGTCCAGATAGCCGAAGTCGCCGGTGGGGTACCAGTCGGTCTTGGCCGGGTCTACGGGGGCGACCGTGCCGTCCTCCGCCAGGTAGCCCTCCATCAGGTCGGGCGAGTGGACCTGGATCTCCCCGACCTCGCCGGAGGTGAGCACGGCGCCCTCGTCGTCGACTATCCGCAGCTTCAGGCCCTCGACGGCCCGTCCGCAGGCCACCACGTTGTCCTCGGTCGCGAAGGCCACGTTCCCGGCCTCGGTGCTGCCGTAGCTGTCCAGCAGGGGCAGTCCGAACCGCTTGACGTAGTCGGCGACCAGGCCGGGGTCCAGCGGGGCCGCCCCGCTGCAGAACATGCGGACACCGGAGAGCTCGTCCGCCAGGGCGGGCTTGCGGCCGATCATGTTGAGCATGCTGCGGTAGCTGGCCGGGGTGGCGTCGACTACCGTGGCCCCACAGGTGCCCGCCATGGTCATCGCCCGGTCCAGCCGCCGGTAGGGCGCGATGACCAGCGAGCACTTGACCAGCCAGGCGATGAGCACCATGGACAGCCCGTACTGGTGGGAGAAGGGCAGCAGCGGCAGCAGGACGTCATCGGGGCGGTGGCCCACCTGCTGGGCGTTGCGCTCCAGGTTCTTCAGGAACTTCGCCCCGGTCTTGACGACGCCCTTGGGCTCCCCGGTGGACCCGGAGGACCACATGATCAGGCCGTCGGGCAGCTCGCACCAGGTGTCGAGGGACAGCCGCTGCTCGGCGGCGGTCTGCTCCATGGACGCCACGAGCAGCTCGTAGATGGTGACCCGGGCCGGGCCGCTCTCGGGCATCGGGGTGTCGTCGTCGACCACGCAGATCTTGACCCCGGCCCGGTCGCAGATGCGCTGGGTGGACTCCGCCCGCTCCTGGTGGTCGACCATGACGATCGACGCGCCGGTGTGCATCAGGGCGAGGAGGGCCCCGACATAGCCGGCGGAGTTGCCCGCCTTCAGCATGACCCGGGTGCCGTCGCTGACTCCGCGCTCGCGGAGCGCTTCGGCGATGGCCAGGGCCCTCTGTTCGAACTCGGGAAGCGAATGCACCGCTTCCGTCGCAAAGACCTTTGCGGTCATCGGGTTTCACTGAGCCTTTCTTCTTCTTGAAGTCTCTTGGGGTGAGAGCCACCCGCGACGCCGACGCTCTGCGAGATGTGGCCCGGGACCGCGAGTCCCCCCGGAGGTCTCCGGGGGGACTCGCAGGCCGTCAGGTATCGAGATCCCCGAGCATCATGTCGATCAGGTCGTCGTCGTCCATCGCGTCGATGGAGTCCGTCTCCTTCTCCTCGGTGTCCTTCTCGGCCTGGTCCTTGCCGCTCGCCAGCTCGGTGAGCGTGTCGAGCAGACCGGCGCGGCGCAGCCGCTCCAGCGGAATCGACGTCAGAAGGGCACGGATCCTGGCCTCTTCCGGATCGACGTCCGGCTCGGCCGGGCCGTCCGTCGCGACCCGGCCGCGCAGATACTCGGCGAGCGCCGCGGGCGTGGGGTTGTCGAAGATCAGCGTGGAGGGGAGGCGGAGCCCGGTGGCCGAGTTCAGCCGGTTACGGAACTCCACGCCCGCCAGTGAGTCGAAGCCGAGGTTCTGGAAGGAGCGGTCGGGCTCGATGGACTGGGCGCCGCTGTGCCCGAGCACCATCGCCGCGCTGCCGCGCACCAGGTCGAGCAGCGCCCGGTCGAGCTCGGCTCCGGACAGACCGGCAAGCCGCACCTTGGCCGATTCGGGAGCGGCCGCCTTCCCGTCGGCCGCCGCCTTGCTCCGCACCCGGACCACACCGCGCAGCAGGGTGGGGATGTCGGTCTGGCCGCTGAGCGCCGAGGTCTCCAGCCGCATCGGAACGAGCAGGGCGTCCTCGCTCGTGCCGCCGGCGTCCAGCAGACGCAGACCGCCCGCCATGGACAGGGCCGCCATGCCCTCGCGTGCCATGCGCACCATGTCCGCCTGGCTGAGGGTGCCGGTCATGCCGCCGGCCTGCTCCCACGGTCCCCAGGCCAGCGATACCGCCGGGAGGCCGAGGCCGCGCCGGTGTGCGGCGAGCGCGTCCAGGAACGAGTTGGCGGCGGCGTAGTTGCCCTGTCCCGGGCTGCCGAACACACCGGCGACGGAGGAGAACATCACGAACTCCGCCAGGTCCATGTCCCGCGTCAGCTCGTGCAGGTTCCACGCCGCGTCGACCTTCGGCTCGAAGACCGCGTCGATCCGCTTCGGCGACAGGGTGTCGATGACACCGTCGTCGAGTACGCCCGCCGCGTGCACGACCGCGGTCAGCGGGTGGTCGGCGGGTATGCCGGACAGCACCCGCTCCAGCGAGGCGCGGTCGGCCACGTCGCAGGCCGCCAGCGTCACCGACGCGCCCGCCTCGGTCAGTTCGGCCTTGAGGTCGGCGGCGCCCTCCGCGTCCGGCCCGCGCCGGGAGACCAGGACCAGGTTGCGCACTCCGCGCTCGGCCACCAGGTGGCGTGCCACCTCGCGGCCCAGGCCGCCGGTGCCACCGGTCACCAGCACCGAACCCTCGGGGTTCAGGGCGTGGGGCATGGTGAACACGTTCTTGCCGATGTGCCGGGCCTGGCTGATGTACCGCACCGCGTCCGGGGCCCGGCGCACGTCCCATGCCGTCACCGGGAGGGGGTGCAGCGCACCGCTGTCGAAGAGCTCGACCAGTTCGACGAGCATCCGCTGGACCCAGTCGTAGTCGGCCACGACCAGGTCGTACGCGGTGTACTTCACCCCGGGGTGGTCCTGGGCGACGACCTCGGGGTCGCGCACGTCGATCTTGCCCATCTCCAGGAACCGCCCGCCCCTGGGCATCAGCCGCAGGGAGGCGTCGACGAACTCGCGGGCGAGCGAGTCCAGCACCATGTCCATGCCCCGGCCGCCGGTCGCCTCCATGAAGCGCCGCTCGAAGTCCAGGTCACGGGAGGAGGAGATGTGCTTCTCGTCGAATCCCATCGCCCGCAGGGTGTCCCACTTGCCGGGGCTGGCCGTGGCGTACACCTCGGCGCCGAGGTGGCGTGCGAGCTGCACGGCCGCCATGCCCACGCCGCCGGTGGCGGTGTGCACCAGGATGGACTCGCCCGCCTGCAGCTTGCCGAGTTCCACCAGGCCGATGTAGGCGGTCAGGAAGACCACCGGCACCGACGCGCCCTGCGCGAACGTCCAGCCGCGCGGCATGCGGACGATCTGCCGCCGGTCGGCGACCGCGATGGGCCCGAACGAGGCGTTGATCATGCCCATGACCCGGTCACCGGGGGCCAGGTCGGTCACGCCCGGGCCGACCTCCAGGACCACACCGGCGCCCTCGCCGCCCATGGTGGCGTGGTCGTCGGGGTACATGCCGATGGCGATCAGCGCGTCACGGAAGTTCAGACCGGCGGCACGCACCGCGATCCGCACGTACCCGGGGGCCAGCGGCGCCTCCGCCGCCGGGTCGGGCAGCAGCGAGAGGTTGTCCAGGGTGCCGCCGCCGGTGGTGCCGAGCTTCCACGCCGCGGTGCCGGCGGGGGCCTCGAGGACCCGCCCGGCCGCGTTCCTGGCGAGCCGTGGGATCAGCGCCTGGCCCGCGCGGAGCGCCACCTCGCGCTCGCCCGCCGCGATCGCGGCCGTCACCACACCGGCGGCCGCGGTGGCCGATTCGGCATGGCGGTCGATGTCCACCAGCTGGATCCGGCCCGGGTTCTCCGTGGCGGCCGAGCGCAGCAGTCCCCAGACGGCGGCGTTGGACAGTCCGGCGACGCCCTCGCCCGGCCCCGTCGCGACCGCGTCGCTGGTGACGACCACCAGCCGGGCCCCGTCGAACCGGTCCTCCGCGAGCCAGGACTGCACCAGGGCCAGCGCCCGGTGGGTCGCCTTGCGGGCGGCGTCGGCGAGATTCTCGACGTCCGGTCCGGCGCCGCACCAGGCCCAGACCACGTCGGGCACCGCTCCACCCTCGTCGACGGCGGCGACGAGCGCGTCCACCCCGGCGTATTCGGTGTGCTCGACGGCGGAGGCGGTGAGCAGCTCAGCCACCCGCGCCCGGTCGGCGCCGATCACCGCCGTGGACGCGCCGTCCACGGTGTGGTTGCCACCGCGCGCGGCGCCGAACACGTCCCAGTTGGCCCGGAACAGTGTTCCGTCGCCACCGTTGCCGCGCGGCCCCGACGCGAACCGCTCGGCCGCCACCTCGCGCACCACCAGCGACTCCACCGAGGCGACGGGAGCGCCCGTGGCGTCGGTCACCAGCAGCGCGACCGTGTCCTTGCCCTGCGGGCGCAGCCGCACCCGCACCCGTCCGGCGCCCACCGCGTGCAGGGTGACGCCGGTGAAGGAGAACGGCAGCGTCACGCGCCCGCTCTCGCCGCCGAAGTCGCCCATCTCCATGGCGTGCAGGGCGGCGTCGAGCAGGGCGGGGTGCAGACCGAACCGTCCGGCCTCCTGGGCGGCCGAGTCCGGCAGCGCCACCTCGGCGTAGACGTCGCCGTCCAGCCGCCAGACCGACTCCAGCCCCTGGAAGACCGGCCCGTATCCGTAACCGACCTGGGCCAGGCCCTCGTAGAAGCCCTCCATCGGCACCGGCTCGGCACCCGGGACGGGCCACTGCAGCAGGCTGTCGGTGACCGCGGCGCCACTGTCGGCCTCGAGGACGCCCTGGGCGTGCCGCACCCACTCCTCCCCCGGTTCGTCGCTGTCGGAGCGCGAGTACACGCCGAGGGGCCGTACACCGGACTCGTCGGTGGGGCCGACCACGAGCTGGACCCGGACGCCGCCCTGCTCCGGCAGGAGAAGCGGGGTCTCGAGGGTGAGTTCGCCGAGCCGCCCCGCCCCGGTCTCGGTGCCCGCGAGCAGGCCCAGCTCCACGAATCCGGTGCCGGGGAAGAGCACTCCGCCGGCCACCGCGTGGTCGGCGAGCCACGGGTGAGTCTGCAGCGACAGGCGCCCGGTCAGCACCGTACGGTCGCCCTCGGCCAGTTCGGTGAGGCCGCCGAGCAGCGGGTGGTCCACCCTGCCGAGGCCCACGCTCCGGGCGTCGCCGGACACGGCGCCGCCCGACTCGAGCCAGTACCGCTTGTGCTGGAAGGCGTAGGTCGGCAGGGCGACCCGGCGTGCGCCGCGCCCGGAGTACACCGCGTCCCAGTCCACGCCGACGCCGTTCGCGTACAGGGTGGCGACCGCCTCCGCCAGCGTCTGGGCCTCGGCGCGCCCGGAGCGGGCCAGGGGCACGAAGGCCGCGTCGGCGCCCACGGCGTCCAGGCAGTCCTGGCCCATCGCGGTCAGCACGGCGTCGGGGCCGAGCTCCACGCAGGTCGTCACGCCCTGGTCGGCGAGCTGCCGCATGCCGTCGTCGAAGCGGACCGCCTCGCGCACATGGCGGACCCAGTACTCGGGGGTGGCCAGTTCGGCGCCCGCGACCTCGCCGCTGACGTTGGAGATGACCGGGATGGCCGGGGCCGAGTACGCCAGGCAGGCGGCGATCTGGCCGAACTCCTCCAGCATGGCGTCCATCCGGGGGGAGTGGAACGCGTGGCTCACCCGCAGCCGCTTGGTCTTGCGGCCCTGGGCCTCCCAGTGGGCGGCGAGTTCGAGCACCGCGTCCTCGTCGCCGGAGAGCACCACCGAGGTGGGGCCGTTGAGCGCCGCCAGCGAGACCTTGTCCTCGCGGCCCTCCAGGCTCTCGGCCACCTCCTGCTCCGACGCCTGGACGGCCACCATGGCGCCACCCTCGGGCAGTTCCTGCATCAGCCGTCCGCGGGCCGCCACCAGGGCGCACGCGTCCTCCAGGGACAGCACCCCGGCGACGTGGGCCGCGGCGATCTCGCCCACCGAGTGCCCCATCAGGAAGTCGGGGCGCACGCCCCAGGACTCCAGCAGGCGGAACAGGGCCACTTCGAAGGCGAACAGCCCGGCCTGGGTGAACATCGTCTGGTTGAGCTCGTCACCGGTGGCGGCCGCGTCGTCGTCCTCGGGGCCGAAGACCACGTCGAGCACGGAGGTGCCGAGGCGCACCTCGAGGTAGTCACACGCCTCGTCGAAGACGTCGGCGAAGACCGGGTAGGTCTCGTAGAGCTCGCGGCCCATGCCCAGCCGCTGGGCGCCCTGGCCGGTGAACAGGAACGCCACGCGCTGCGCCATGGACCTGCCCAGCACCAGACCCGGTGCGTCGGTGTCCTCGGCGAGCGCCGCGAGGCCGCGCAGCAGCCCCTCACGGTCGGAGGCCACCACCACGCCACGGTGCTCGAGTGCGGCACGCGTCATGGCGGACGACCATCCGACGTCGACCGGGCGCGCGTCGGGGTGGCGCACCACGTGCTCGCGCAGCCGCGCGGCCTGCGCCCGCAGCGCCTCCTCGCTCCTGGCGGACACCAGCCACGACACGGGCTGGGAGGCCGTGTCCGCGTCGGCGTCGTCGTCCGTGGCGGGGGCGGGCTCCTGCGGCGGGGCCTGCTCGATGATGGCGTGCGCGTTGGTGCCGCTCATGCCGAACGAGGAGACACCGGCACGGCGTGGCTGTCCGGTCTCCGGCCAGGCGCGCTGCTCGGCGAGCAGCGCCACGCCGCCCGACGACCAGTCCACGTGCGGGGTCGGCACCTCCACGTGCAGCGTCTTGGGCAGGATGCCGTGGCGCATGGCCATCACCATCTTGATGACGGCACCCGCACCGGCCGCCGCCTGGGTGTGGCCGATGTTCGACTTGAGGGAGCCCAGCCACACCGGCTGCCCCTCCGGGCGGCTCTCGCCGTAGGTGGCGATCAGCGCCTGCGCCTCGATGGGGTCGCCGAGCGAGGTTCCGGTGCCGTGCGCCTCGATCACGTCGATCTGGTCAGCGGTCAGTTCGGCGTTGGCCAGTGCCTGCCGGATGACACGCTGCTGGGAACGCCCGTTGGGGGCCGTCAGACCGTTGCTGGCGCCGTCCTGGTTGACGGCGGAGCCACGCACGATCGCCAGCACCTCGTGGCCGTTGCGCCGGGCGTCCGAAAGCCGCTCCACCAGGAGGACGCCGACGCCCTCGGCCCATGACGTACCGTCGGCCTCGGCGCCGAACGCCTTGCAGCGCCCGTTGGAGGAGAGTCCGCGCTGGCGGCTGAAGAGGATGAAGTCACCCGGGGTCGGCATCGTGGCGACACCGGTGGCGAGCGCCAGATCGCACTCCCCCTGGCGCAGCGAGTGCGCCGCCTGGTGCAGGGAGACCAGCGACGAGGAGCACGCGGTGTCCACGGTCCACGCCGGGCCCTCGAAGCCGAAGGTGTAGGCGATGCGCCCGGAGGCGACGCTGCCCGCGATACCGGTCAGCGCATAGCCCTCGAGGCCGCTCTTGGTGCTCTGCAGATGGGGACCGTAGTCGTGGTGCTCCGCGCCGGTGAAGACGGCGGTCCTGCTCCCCCGCAGCTTGGTCACATCGATGCCGGCCCGCTCGAAGACCTCCCAGCTGGTCTCCAGCAGCAGCCGCTGCTGCGGGTCCATGGCGAGGGCCTCGCGCGGCGATATGCCGAAGAACTCCGCGTCGAACTCGGGGGCGTCGTGGATGAATCCGCCCTCGGTCGCGTAGCTGGTGCCGGGCTGGTCCGGGTCCGGGCTGTAGAGCGCCTCCAGGTCCCAGCCCCGGTCGGTGGGGAACGGGGTGATGGCGTCCACGCCCTCGGAGACGACCTTCCACAGGTCCTCGGGGCTGTTGACGCCGCCGGGGAAGCGGCAGCTCATCCCGACGATCGCGATGGGGTCGTCGGAGCCCACGACGGCACGCGCGGGGGCGGTGTCGTCCGTGGCGACGGGGAAGATCTGCCGGTGGAGGTGGTCCACCAGCTCGCTGGGCGTCGGGTAGTCGTAGGCGAGCGACACCTCGAGCGTGAGCCCGGTGGCCGCCACCAGTCCGCGGTGCAGATTGACCGCCGCGAGCGAGTCCAGCCCCAGGTCGAGGAAGGAGCTCTCGGCGTCGAGTGTGCGCGGTGACTCGGACCGCAGCGCCGCGGCGACGTGTGCGCGTACCAGGTCGAACAGGACCCTGCGCTGTTCGAGGTCCGGCAGTTCCCTGAAATCCGGACCGAGTGACGGCAGTTCGGGGCTGTCGTCACGATCCGGCCCAGCCTGCACGTTGGACTCTCCCGAGTCGCTGGACCCGTTCAACATGGTGCTCACCTAACTCCTGCCTTGTGGAAGACCCTGCGTCAAAGCTGTGTGTGCCGCGCCGACCTCGGCTTCGGCGTGGGGCGCCCGCCCGCGGGCCATCGATGCGGGCGGGCGCGTGGTGCGCTAGAGGTTGGCCACCCAGTCCTCGATGGCCTGTGCGGTGGTGCCCGCCTGCTTCTCCATCATCGTGAAGTGGGTTCCGGGGACGTCGATCGTGGAGTCGGCCGGCCAGTCCGCCTGCCAGCTCGACGCGTCCGCGGCCACTTCACCCATCGGTTCGGCCGCCCGGACGAGAAGGCTGGGAACCGCGCTCTCCGGCGGCTTCCACCCCTCGAACAGATGCAGATACCACCCCATGGCGGACATCCGGACACCCTCCATGGAGACGAGGGCCTCCCGCTCGTACATCTCGTCCAGCATCGCGTCCTCGAACTGGCCGATGCTCGCGCTGTACGGCAGGTAGGTGTCCAGCAGGACGACTCCGGCGGGCGGTGTGCCCTGGCTCTCCAGAGCGGCGGCCACCGAGTGGGCGATCATTCCTCCGGCCGACGAGCCGAGAAGGACGACCGGGGCGCCGTCGGCGTACTCGGCGACGATCCGCGCCTGGAAGCGGAACAGCGCCTCCGGGGTGGCCGGAAGGCTCTCGCCCTGGACGAACCCCACGGCGGGAAGGGCCGCGACGTCCCGGCTGCCCCGGAAGGGGGCGGCGAGCTGCGCGTACTGGTGGACGCCGCCCAGCGCCATGTACGAGGAGAAGCACATCAGCTTGAGGTGTTCGGCGCCCCGGGAGAGCCGTACGGGCCTGATGTTCCCCTCGAAGTCGGCCGGGTCCTCGAAGGTCGGACGCAGCCGCGCGGCGTTCACCAGCAGATCCATGCCGACCTTGGTCTTGCCCTGCGCCGCCGCCTCCCGGAACAGGGAGCCGAGGGTGTCGGGCGCGTCCGCCTGCGCCGCCGGAGACGCCTCGGCGGGTGCCGGAGCGGCGGCCTGGGCGGCGGCCGGAGCGGCCGGGGCCGACGCCTCCTGGGTCTGACGGCCGGCGGGGGCGGACGCGATCCCGGCCGCGATCCGGGGCCGCAGATGGGCCACCAGCTCGGTGGGGCTCGGGAAGTCGAAGACCACCGTGGTGTTGAGCCGGAGACCGGTGACCGCGGCGAGCTGGTTGCGGAACTCCACCGCCGTCAGGGAGTTGAAGCCCATCTCCATGAACTCGTGGCTGGTGTCCACGTCATTGGGGGACCCGAACCCGAGCACCGCGGCGGCGAGGGTACGCACCAGTTCGAGCAGCGCCTCCTCGGTCTCGGCCTCCGACAGCCCGGCCAGCCGCTGCCGCAGCTGGGTGGACTGGTCGCCCGCCTCGGACTTCGCCGCACCGGCCGCCCGCCGGACGGGGGAATCCGGGACGACGGCACGGAACACCGCGGGCAGTGCGGCGCCCTGGGCGCGCAGGGCGCCCAGGTCCAGCCGGGTGGGGATCACCACGGCCTGACCGGAGGTGACACCCGCGTCGAACAGCTCCAGGCCCTCCTCGGAGGAGAGCGGCACCAGACCGGAGCGCGACACCCGGCGCAGGTCGCCCTGTTCCAGGTGCCGGGTCATGCCGCTGGCCTGCGCCCACAGGCCCCACGCCAGCGAGACACCCGGCAGCCCCTGGGCGCGGCGCCATGAGGCGAGGCCGTCCAGGAACACGTTCGCCGCCGCGTAGTTGCTCTGCCCGGCGGCGCCGAGCACACCGGCGGCCGACGAGAACAGGACGAACGCCGACAGGTCCATCCCCGCGGTCAGCTCGTGCAGGTTCCACGCCGCGTCCACCTTCGCGCGCAGCACGGCGCTCACCCGCTCGGGCGTCAACGAGGCGAACAGCCCGTCGTCGAGCACCCCGGCAGCATGCACCACGGCACTCGGCGCGAACCCCTCGGGCAGCCCCGACAGCACCGCGGCGAGCGCCTCGCGGTCGGCTGCGTCACACGCCTCGATCAGCACCTCGGCACCGGCGGCCACCAGCTCGGCCCGTGTCTCGGCGGCGCCGTCCGCCTCCGCGCCACGGCGGGAGAGCAGCACCAGCTTCCTGACGCCGTGCCGGGTGACCAGATGCCGGGCCACCAGGCCGCCCAGCACACCCGTGCCGCCGGTGAGCAGCACCGCGCCGGAGCCGAACACCTCCGACTCCGAGGCGTCGCCCGAGGGCAGCGCCCGGCCCAGGCGCGGCACGCGGACCTCACCGGAGCGCACCACCACCTGCTCCTCGCCGGAGGCCGCCACCTCGGCGAGAAGCGCCGCCGACCGCTCCACATCGTCGGTGTCGACCAGCACCACCCGGCCCGGGTTCTCCGACTGCGCCGAGCGCACCAGTCCCCACACGGCCGCGCCCGCCAGGTCCGTCACACCGTCACCGGTGTCCACGGCGCCCTGTGTCACGAGCACCAGCCGGGTGCCCGCGAACCGCTCGTCCGCCACCCACGACTGGACGGCCTCCAGCGCCTCGGCGACCCGTGTGTGCACCTCTTCCACCACGTCCGGGCCGCCCGGGGCGACCGGCAGCACCACCATGCCGGGCATGAGCGTGCCCGCCGCCACGGCGTCGCCGAGCGCCACCGGGTCCGGGTACACATCGGCGGTACCGCCCGACGCCTCCAGGGCGGCGCCCACGCCGAGGCGGTCGTCGCCCAGCACCGCCGACCAGCCCGCGGCCACGCCCTCGGCGGGCTTGGCCGCGTCCGCCGTCCACTCCATGCGGAACAGCGCGTCACCGGCCACCCGGCCCGCGTTGCGGAGCGCGTCGGCTTGCATGGGCCGCAGGACGAGGGAGTCGACGGAGGCCACCGGGCGGCCCGAGGTGTCGGCGATCGCCAGCGACACCGCCTGCCGCCCGTCCGGGATCACCCGTACGCGCAGCGCGCCCGCGCCGACGGCGTCCAGGGAGAAGCCCCGCCAGGAGAACGGCAGCAGCGTGCCCGCGCTCGGCGCGTCCTCGCCGCCGCGTGCCGCGTTGCCCACGCCGATGGCGTGGAGGGCGGCGTCGAACAGGGCGGGGTGCAGACCGAAGTACTTCGCGGTGCCGAGTTGGTCCTCGGACAGCTCCACATCGGCGAACACCGCGTCGCCGCGCCGCCAGGCGCGCCGCAGCCCCTGGAACGCGGGGCCGTAGCGCAGCCCGTGCTCGGCGGCGTGCTCGTACCCGCCGGAGACGTCAACCGGCTTGGAGCCGCCCGGCGGCCACTTGGCGAAGTCGAACGAGGCCGCCGGGCCGGGCGGGGTCAGCACACCGTGGGCGTGCCGCACCCACGGCTGTCCGAGGTCGGCCCGGTCGTCGGCCGACTCGTTCCGCGAGTAGACGCTCACCTCACGATGGCCGAGGGCGTCGACCTCGCCCACCTCGACCTGGATTTGGACGCCGCCGCGCTCGGGCACCACCAGGGGCGTCTCGAGGACCAGCTCCTCGACCCGGCCGCAGCCCACCTGGTCGCCCGCCTGGACGGCCATCTCCACGAACGCCGTCCCGGGGACCAGCGCCACTCCGTGCACCGCGTGGTCGGCGAGCCAGGCGTGGGTGGCGAGCGACAGCCGCCCGCTCAGCAGCACTCCGCCGCCGCCCGCCAGCGAGACCACGGCGCCCAGCAGGGGGTGCCACACCGGTCCGAGGCCCACCGAGCCGACGTCGCCGATGGCCGCGGTGGAGTCGAGCCAGTAGCGCTGACGCTGGAAGGCGTAGGTGGGGAGGTCCACCCGCCGCGCGCCGCGCCCGGAGAAGACCCGGTCCCAGTCCACTGTGACGCCGTGGATGTGGAGTTCGGTGACGGCGGCCGTCAGCGCCTGGGTCTCCGGCCGGTCCTTGCGCAGCACCGGCACCATCACCGGGCCGCCCGTGGCGCGCTCGGACCGCTCGGTCAGACAGTCCTGGGCCATGGCCGACAGCACGGCGTCCGGGCCGACCTCCACGAAGGTGTTCACATCCTGCGCCTCGAGGCTGCGCACCCCGTCCGCGAAGCGCACGGCCGCGCGCACATGCCGCACCCAGTAGTCGGGGGTGCGGACCTCGGCCTCCGAGGCCAGTGCCCCGGTGACGTTGGAGACGAAGGGGACGGCCGGCGGGCCGAACGAGAGCCCTTCGACGACCTTGCGGAAGTCGTCCAGCATCGCGTCCATGCGCGGCGAGTGGAAGGCGTGGCTGACCCGCAGCCGGCGGGTCTTACGGCCCTGTTCCGCCCACTGCCCGGCGATCTCCAGCGCCGCGGCCTCGTCGCCCGCGATGACCACGGAGGTGGGGCCGTTGACGGCGGCGATGCTCACCTCGGCCGCACGGCCCGCCAGCGAACCGGAGATCTCCTCCTCCGACGCCTGGACCGCGACCATCGCGCCGCCCTCGGGCAGCGCCTGCATCAGCCGGCCGCGGGCCGCGATCAGCATGCAGGCGTCCTCCAGCGAGAACACGCCCGCCACATGCGCGGCGGCGATCTCGCCCACCGAGTGGCCGATGAGCACATCCGGGGTGACGCCCCAGTGCTCCAGCAGCCGGAACAGCGCCACCTCGATGGCGAACAGCGCGGGCTGGGTGAACGCCGTGCGGTCGAGCAACTCGGCGTCCGCACCGCCCTCGGCCGCGAACATCACGTCCTTCAGCGGACGGTCCAGCAGCGTGTCCAGATGCGTGCACACCTCGTCCAGGGCGCGGGCGAACACCGGGAAGGCGTCGTACAGTTCCCGCCCCATGCCCGGGCGCTGCGCACCCTGACCGGTGAAGAGGAAGGCGGTCCTGCGCCCCTTCGCCGCCTGTCCCCTGACCACGCCCGGCGCGATCTCGCCCTGGGCCAGGGCCCGAAGGCCGCGCAGCAGGCTCTCGCGATCCTCGCCGATCACCGCCGCGCGGTGCTCGAACGCCGACCGGGACACCGCCAGGGAGTAGCCGACGTCCGCCGCCGACGCCGGCGCGGGATCCCCGTCCAGGTCCGGGCCGTGCTCCGTCAGACGGGCGTGCAGCCGCTCGGCCTGGGCCCGCAGCGCGGCCTCGCCCTTGCCGGACACCAGCCACGGCACGACGGCGGAGACGACCGGTTCGGGCGCCTCGGCCCCGGGCTCGGCCTGCTCCGGCTCCTCGGCCTCGGGGGCCTGCTCGATGATGGTGTGCGCGTTGGTGCCGCTGATGGCGAAGGAGGAGATCCCCACCCGGCGCGGACGGCCCGTCTCCGGCCAGGGCCGGGCCTCGGTCAGCAGCTCCACCGCCCCCGCCGACCAGTCCACGTGCGGGGTCGGCTCGTCCACGTGCAGCGTCTTGGGCAGGACGCCGTGCCGCATGGCCATCACCATCTTGATGATGCCCGCGACACCCGCCGCCGCCTGCGCGTGGCCGATGTTGGACTTGATGGATCCGAGCCACAGCGGCCGGTCCTGCGGCCGGTCCTGGCCGTAGGAGGCGATCAGCGCCTGGGCCTCGATCGGGTCGCCCAGAGAGGTGCCCGTGCCGTGCGCCTCGACCACGTCGATCTCGTCGGGGGTGAGTCCGGCGTTGTCGAGCGCCTGGCGGATGACCCTGCGCTGCGAGGGGCCGTTGGGGGCCGTCAGGCCGTTGCTGGCGCCGTCCTGATTCACCGCGGAGCCGCGCACCACGGCCAGCACGGGGTGGCCGTGACGGCGGGCGTCGGACAGCCGCTCCACGAGCAGCACGCCGACGCCCTCGGACCAGTTGGTGCCGTCCGCGGCCGCCGCGAAGGGCTTGCAGCGGCCGTCGGACGCCAGCCCTCGCTGGCGGCTGAACTCGGTGAACGTCCCGGGGACGGCCATCACGGTGATGCCACCGGCCAGGGCGAAGTCGCACTCGCCCTGGCGCAGCGCCTGCGCGGCCAGGTGCAGCGTCACCAGGGACGACGAACACGCCGTGTCCACCGTCACCGCGGGGCCCTCGAGGCCGAGGACGTAGGAGATCCGGCCGGAGGTGACGGCGGGAGTCTGCCCCGTCATCAGATGGCCTTCGACCTCCTCGGCCTCCAGGGGGCCGGCCGAACCGTAGCCCTGGTAGGCGGCGCCCATGAACACGCCGCCGGTGGTGCCCTTGACGGACAGCGGGTCGATACCGGCCCGCTCCAGGACCTCCCAGGACGCCTCCAGCAGCAGCCGCTGCTGGGGGTCCATCGCCAGCGCCTCACGCGGGGAGATCCCGAAGAACACCGGGTCGAACAGGGCGGCGTCGTGCAGGAACCCGCCCTCGTTCACATAGCTCGTGCCCTGGCTCTCGGGGTCCGGGTTGTACACCTCCTCGTGCCAGCCGCGGTCCTTCGGGAACGGTGAGAGCCCGTCGGCGCCGTCGGCGACCATGCGCCACAGCTCCTCCGGAGAGCTGACCCCGCCGGGGAAGCGGCAGCTCATCGCGACGATCGCGATCGGCTCCCGGTTCTTCGCCTCCACTTCCTTCAGGCGCAGACGGGTGCGGTGCAGATCGGTCGTGACCTTGTTCAGATAGTCGCGGAGCTTTGTCTCACTCACCGTTCTCCGTCACTTTCTTTCCAGTGGGGTTTGGCGGGCTCTTGAGAACGGTTCACGAGAGACCCAGTTCGTTGTCGATGAAGGCGAACAGCTCGTCGTTGGAGGACGATCCGATGCGCTCGGCCACCTCGGCGGTGGCATCGCCGTCGGCGGCCTCGCCCAGCTTCTCCAGGAGCTCCCTCAGCCGGTCGGCCACCTTGGTGCGGGTCTCGCCGTCGTCCATCACGTTGGAGAGCAGGGGCTCCAGCTTGTCGAGCTCGGCGAAGACCACGGGCTCGCCCGCGCCGCCGTCCGGCAGGAGTTCCTCCCGCAGGTGGTCCACCAGCGCCGTGGGGGTCGGGTGGTCGAAGACCAGCACGGCCGACAGCCGCAGCCCGGTCTCCGCGTTGAGCCGGTTGCGCAGTTCCACCGTGGTCAGGGAGTCGAAGCCCATGTCCTTGAAGGCCATGTCGGGCTCCACCGCCTCCGGCGAGCCATGCCCGAGGACGGTCGCCACCTGCACCCGCACCAGGTCCAGCAGGGCCCGGTACTGGTCGGCCGCGGAGAGACCGGCCAGGCGGTCCCGCAGCGACCCGGTGCCGGTCTGCGTGGTCTCCGCCGCCGCGACCCGGCGCCGGGGCACCCGCACCAGGCCGCGCAGCAGAGCGGGCACGTCGCCGGTGCGGGCCTGGACGCGCAGGGCGGCGAGGTCCACATGGGTCGGCACGAGCACGGTCTCGTCGGTCCCGAGCGCGTCGTCGAACAGCGCGAGGCCCTCTTCGGAGGTGAGCGCGTTCAGCCCGGCACGGGCGATGCGCTGGAGGTCCGCCTCGCCGAGGTCCCCGGTCATCTCGCTGCGCTGCTCCCACATGCCCCAGGCCAGGGAGACCGCGGGGAGGCCGAGCGCGCGGCGCTGGTGCGCCAGGGCGTCCAGGAAGGCGTTGGCCGCCGCGTAGTTGGCCTGGCCGCCGCCACCGAAGTTGGAGGAGGCCGAGGAGAACACCACGAACGCGGAGAGGTCGAGGCCACGGGTCAGCTCGTGGAGGTGCAGCGCGGCATCCACCTTCGGACGCAGCACCTTGTCCACCCGCTCCGGCGTCAGCGACTCCACCACACCGTCATCCAGCACACCGGCGGCGTGCACCACGGCCGACAGCGGACGCTCCGAACCGATCCCCTTCAACAGACTCTCCACCGAGGCACGATCGGCGACATCACACGCCACCGCCTCCGCCTCGGCACCCAGCCCCGCCAGCTCCGCCACCAACTCCGCCGCACCCGGCGCCTCCGCACCACGACGACTCGTCAGCACCAACCGCTCGACACCGTGCTCCACCACCAGATGACGGGCCAAGAGCGCACCCAGACCACCCGTACCACCCGTGATCAACACCGTGCCACGGCCGTCGAACGGAGTGGTCTCCGGCTCGGGCCGGTCCTCGGCCGGGACCACCCGGGCGAGACGCGCCGCGAGCACCCGTCCGTCACGCACGGCCACCTGCGGCTCCTCGACGGTCAGGGCCGTCCGGAGCACCGAGGACACCTCGCCCTGCTCCTCCGGGTCCAGGTCCACCAGCAGGAACTTCCCGGGGTGCTCGGTCTGCGCGGAGCGCAGCAGGCCCCATACGGCGGCCTCGGCCGGGGTGCGCACCTCGTCGGAGGAGCGGGCACCCATCGCGCCGCGGGTCACGAACACCAGGTAGGAGTCGTCGAACCGCTCGTCGGTGACCCACGTCCGCACCAGCTCCAGCGCCCGGTACGTGGTACCACGCACCCGTCCCGCCAGGTCCGCGCCGTCGTCGATGCCGGCCGCCTCCGCGGCGCCCGCCACCATGACGACGTCCGGCGCCGTGGCCCCGGAGTCGATCGCCTCGCGCAGCGCGGCCAGATCCGCGTACGCCACCACGTCCGCGCCCGCTGCCTCGAAGCCGGAGCGCACCTCCAGGTCGTCGGTGCCCAGCACGGCCCAGGTGCCCTCGGAGGCGGGGGCCGGCGCACCGACGGGGACGGGGGTCCAGTCCAGCCGGAAGAGCGAGTCGTGCCCGCCCGCCGGGGAGCCGACCGACTGGATCTGCCCTTCGGCGACCAGCCGCAGCACCAGGGAGTCGACGGTGGCCACGGAGCGGCCACTGGTGTCGGCCACCGTGAGGCCGATGGAGTCGGGCCCGAGCGAGCTCAGGCGCACCCTCAGTTCCGAGGCGCCCGTAGCCCGTAGCGACACGCCGGTCCAGGAGAACGGAAGCCGGGCGAGGCCCGCCTCCTCCTGGGGTACGAACATGACGGCCTGGACCGCCGCGTCCAGCAGGGCCGGGTGCAGCCCGAACTGCCCGGCCTCCGAGGCGTTCTCCTCGGGCAGCCGCACCTCGGCGAAGACCTCGTCGCCACGGATCCACACCGACCGCAGCCCCTGGAAGACCGGACCGTAGGCGAAGCCGCCCGCGGCCATCCGGTCGTAGACGTCCTCGGTGTCGATCCGCTCCGCGCCCTCCGGGGGCCATACGGCGAGGTCGGCCTGGCCGGTCTCGTCCGGTGCGCCGCCCTGGGCGAGCAGGCCGGACGCGTGCTGGATCCACGGCTGCTCCATGCCGGGCGCTTCCAGCCGGGAGTACACATTCAGCGAGCGCGCGCCGTTCTCGTCCGGCCCGCTGACCGCCAACTGGAGGTGGACCGCGCCGCGTTCGGGCAGCGCCAGCGGCGCCATGAGGGTCAGCTCCTCGACCCGGTCGCAGCCCACCTGGTCGGCGGCGTACAGCGCCAGTTCGAGGAAGGCGGTGCCGGGCAGCAGGATCGTGTCCTGGATCGTGTGGTCGACGAGCCACGGGTGCGTCTGCGGCGAGAGGCGGCTGGTGAAGAGGAAGCCGTCCGCGTCGGGCAGCTCGACGGCGGCGCCCAGCAGCGGGTGCGTCGGCGGGATGAGCCCCACGGCGGTGACATCGCTGGCGAACGACGTCAGGGCCTCCAGCCAGTAGCGCTCCCGCTGGAAGGCGTAGGTGGGCAGCTCGACCTGCCGGGCGTCACGTCCGGCGAAGAGCCGCTCCCAGTCCACC
Organism: Streptomyces sp. MK37H; assembly: GCF_018035285.1. Classification (NCBI taxonomy): domain Bacteria; kingdom Bacillati; phylum Actinomycetota; class Actinomycetes; order Kitasatosporales; family Streptomycetaceae; genus Streptomyces; species Streptomyces sp. MK37H. The sequence goes on from NZ_JAAAYH010000013.1 coordinate 21,286, forward strand.
GCGACGCCGTTCACGTGGAGTTCGGCCAGCGCCGTGGTCAGCGCCCGGGTCTCGGGACGGTCCTTGCGCAGCACCGGCACCACGACGGGTGCCGAAGGCTCCTCCGCCGTCAGACACTCCCGCGCCATCGCGGTGAGCACGCCATCGGGGCCGACCTCGACGAACCGGGACACGCCCTGCGCTTCGAGCGCCCGCACACCGTCCGCGAACCGCACCGCCTCCCGCACATGGCGGACCCAGTACTCCGCGGAGCACACCTCGTCCGCACCGGCCGGCTGACCCGTCACATTGGAGACCAGGGCGATGGCCGGCGGGGTGAACGTCAGCTCCTCGACGACCTTGCGGAAGTCGCCGAGCATCGCGTCCATGCGGGGCGAGTGGAAGGCGTGGCTGACCCGCAGCCGGCGGGTCTTACGGCCCTGCCGCTCCCACTCGGCGGCGATCTCCAGCGCCGGTGCCTCGTCACCGGCGATGACCACGGAGGCCGGGCCGTTGACGGCGGCGATGCTCACCTCGGCCTCATGACCGGCCAGCGACGGCGCGATCTCGTCCTCGGACGCCTGCACCGCCACCAGGGCGCCGCCCTCGGGCAGCGCCTGCATCAGCCGGCCACGGGCGGCCACCAGGGCGCACGCGTCCTCCAGCGAGAACACCCCGGCCACATGGGCGGCGGCGATCTCACCGATGGAGTGGCCGATCACCACATCCGGGCTGACGCCCCAGTGCTCCAGCAGCCGGTACAGCGCCAGCTCGACCGCGAACAGCGCGGGCTGGGTGAACGCCGTCTGGTCCAGCAGCTCGGCGTCCGCGCTCCCCTCCGCCGCGAACACCACATCCCGCAGCGGACGGTCCAGCAGACCGTCCAGATGGGCGCACACCTCGTCCCACGCGTCGGCGAACACCGGGAAGGCGCCGTACAGCTCACGGCCCATGCCCAGGCGCTGCGCGCCCTGGCCCGAGAACAGGAACGCCGTCTTGCCGGCCGCTCCCGCCACGCCGCGTACGACGCCGGGCGCGGTCTCGCCCTTCGCGATGGCCTCGAGGCCACGCAGCAGGTCCGCGCGGTCCTCGCCGACGAGCGCGGCCCGGTGGTCGAAGAGCGACCGGGTCATCGCGAGGGAATAACCGACGTCCACGGTGGGCATGAACTCTTCGGTGGCGGTGGCCAGTTGGTCCCGCAGCCGCTCGGCCTGACCCCGGAGGGCGGCGTCGGTCCGGCCGGACAGGAGCCACGGCACCGGGGCCGCGGTGGTGTCCGGGGCCTCCTCGGCCCGTGGCGCCTCCGGCTCGTCGGAGACCGGCGCCTGCTCGATGATGGTGTGCGCGTTGGTACCGCTCACACCGAAGGCGGACACCGCCGCCCTGCGCGGGTGGTCCCGCTCCGGCCAGGGCACGGCCTCGGTCAGCAGCTCCAGGTCGCCCGCCGACCAGTCCACATGCGGCGACGCCTCGTCCACGTGCAGTGTCTTGGGAAGGGTGCCTTCGCGCATGGCCATCACCATCTTGATGACCCCGGCGACACCGGCGGCGGCCTGCGTATGACCGATGTTGGACTTGATGGCGCCCAGCAGCAGCGGCTGGCCCTCGGGGCGGCCCTGGCCGTAGGTGGCCAGCAGTGCCTGCGCCTCGATCGGGTCACCGAGCGGAGTGCCGGTGCCATGGGCCTCGACCACGTCCACATCGGCGGAGACCAGCCGGGCGCTGGCCAGCGTCTGCTCGATCAGCCGCTGCTGCGACGGGCCGTTGGGCGCCGTCAGACCGTTGGAGGCGCCGTCCTGGTTGATGGCCGAACCCCGGATGACGGCCAGCACCTTGTGGCCGTTGCGCTGCGCGTCCGACAGCCGCTCCACGAGCAGCATGCCGACGCCCTCGGACCAGCCGGTGCCGTCGGCGGCCGCCGAGAACGCCTTGCACCGGCCGTCGAACGACAGCACCCGCTGGGCGCTGAACTCGATGAACGTGCCCGGCGTGGCCATGATGGTCACACCGCCGGCCAGCGCCACCGAGGACTCGCCCTGCCGCAGCGACTGACAGGCCAGGTGGAGGGCGACCAGCGACGACGAGCACGCGGTGTCCACCGTGACGGCCGGGCCCTCGAAGCCGAAGGTGTAGGAGATACGGCCGGACGAGACGCTGGGGGCGCTGCCGAGTCCGAGGTAACCCTCCACTCCCTCGGCGTCGCTCAGGATGCGCGAGCCGTAGTCGTGGTAGTTGGAGCCGACGAAGACGCCGGTCTGGCTTCCGCGCAGCGCCACCGGGTCGATCCCGGCGCGCTCGAACGCCTCCCAGGAGGTCTCCAGCAGCAGCCGCTGCTGCGGGTCGATCGCCATCGCCTCACGCGGCGAGATCCCGAAGAAGCCCGGGTCGAAGTGGCCGACCTCGTCGAGGAAGCCGCCCGCCTGGACGTAGCTGGTGCCGGACTTCTCGGGGTCGGGGTCGTAGAGACCGTCGATGTCCCAGCCGCGGTCCTCGGGGAACGCGGAGATCACGTCCCCCTCGGCCATCAGCAGGTCCCACAGCTCCTCGGGGCTGCGCACCCCGCCGGGGAACCGGCAGCTCATGCCGATGATGGCGATGGGCTCATCGGTGGTCAGGGGCCTGTCGAGCCCCTCCGGCCGCTGGGGTGCGGCGGCGGTGGCGCCCGACGTGACCGGCTGGTCGCCGAACATCTCGGTGTGCAGGTACCGGGCCAGCACCGTGGCGGTCGGGTAGTCGAAGACACAGGTGACCGGCAGTCGGAGGCCGGTGACCACACCGAGGCGGTTGCGCAGTTCGACGGCGGTCAGCGAGTCGAAGCCGAGGTCGCGGAAGGCACGGTCGGCCTCCACCGCGTCGGCGTTGTCGTAGCCGAGGACGTCGGCGGCCTGGTTGCGCACCAGCTCCAGGAGCAGCTTGGGCTGCTCGGCGGCGGGCAGCTCGGCCATCTCCCGGCGCAGCGCGGAAATCGCGTCGTCGCCGTCGCCCGCGTCCGCGCCACTGGCGGCGGCCGGGCGGTTCAGCTCGGGCACCTCGCGGAACAGCGCGTTCGGACGTGAGCCGACGAACTCCGGCTGGAAGCGGTCCCAGTCGATCTCGGCGATGACCAGGAAGGTCTCGTCCAGTTCCAGGGCCTGCTGCATTCCGGAGATGGCCAGCTCGGGCACCATACCGACCACGCCGGAACGGTCCATCCGCTCGCCGACCTCGCCGGAGCCGAGGCCGCCTCCGGCCCAGGCGCCCCAGGCGATGGAGGTGGCCGGAAGGCCGTCCGCGCGCCGCTGCAGCGCCAGCGCGTCGAGGTAGGCGTTACCCGCCGCGTAGCTGCCCTGACCCGGGCCACCCAACGTGGCCGCCCCGGAGGAGAACAGCACGAACGCCGACAGGTCCATCCCGGCGGTCAGCTCGTGCAGATTCCGCGTGGCATCCACCTTCGGGCGCAGCACCCCGGCCGCACGGCGCACCGTCAGCGCGTCCACCACACCGTCGTCCAGCACACCGGCCGTGTGCACCACGGCGGTCAGCGGGAACTCCCGCGGGATGGCCTCCAGCACCGCGGCCAGCGCCTCGCGGTCGGCCGCGTCACACGCCGCGACCGTCACCCGGGCGCCGAGTCCCTCCAGCTCCGTCTTCAACTCGGCGGCGCCTTCGGCCTCCATGCCACGACGGCTCGTCAGCACCAGATGCTCGGCACCCGTACGCGCCAGCCACCGGGCCACATGGCCACCGAGCGCACCCGTGCCACCCGTCACCAGGACCGAACCCCGGCTCTGCCAGGAGCCAAGGCCCTCGGCGTCCTCGGCCGCGGCGGCACGCATCATGCGCTTGGCGAACACACCGGAGCCGCGCACCGCGACCTGGTCCTCGCCCTCCGTACCCGCCAGCACTCCGATCAGACGGGCCACCGCGCGGCCGTCCATGCTCTCGGGCAGATCGACCGCACCGCCCCAGCGCTGGGGGTACTCCACGCCGACAATGCGGCCCAGGCCCCACACCATCGCCTGCACCGGGCTCACCAGCCGGTCGGAGCGCCCGACCGACACCGCGCCCCGGGTGCCGCACCACAGCGGGGCCACCACACCGGCGTCGCCCAGCCCCTGGACGAGCGCCACCATGGCCGCCAGTCCGGCGGGCACCACCTCGAACGTCGCGTGGCCGGACTCGTCCAGCCCCAGCAGCGAGAACACGCCCGCCACGCCCGAGGGCTCCACCCCGGCCTCGTCGAGCGCCGCGCGGAGCCGCTCCGCCACTGTCCAGCGGTCGTTGCCCGATTCGTCGAGCACCACCCGGACGATGCCGGCGCCGCTCGTCTCCAGCCCGTTCACCGTGGCGGAGACGAGGGCGTCGTCGGCGTGCGACGCGGGGAGGACGACGAGCCAGGTGCCCGAGAGGGCCGCCTCGGTGGCGGACGCCAGGGGCTTCCAGACCACCTTGTAGCGCCAGCTGTCCACGGTGTTCTGCTCACGGCGCTGACGGCGCCAGGACGACAGCGCGGGAAGCAACGCCGTCAGCGACGACTGCTGCTCCTCGTCCTCCACCTCCAGCGTGCGGACCAGCGCCTCCAGGTCCTCGCGCTCCACGGCCTCCCAGAAGCGCGCGTCCACCGCGTCCGCGGCCGGGCCGTCGGCGGTGGCGGACGTCTCGGCGGCCGACACGTCCAGCCAGTAGCGCTGACGCCGGAAGGCGTAGGTCGGCAGCTCCACCCGGCGGGCGCCACGGCCCTCGAGCAGGGCGGTCCAGTCCACCGTGACGCCGCGGACGAACACCTCGGCGGCGGAGGTCAGGACCCGGTCCAGGCCGCCCTCGTCGCGCCGCAGCGTGCCGACGACCACGGCCTGGGCCTCAGCGGCTTCAACCGTCTGCTGTACGGGAAGGGTGAGGACCGGGTGCGGGCTCGTCTCGATGAACACGGAGTGGCCGTCGTCCAGCAGCCTCCGAGTGGTGGCCTCCAGCTCGACGGTCTGCCGCAGGTTGCGGTACCAGTACTCGGCGTCCAGACCGGTCGTGTCCACCAGCTCGCCGGACACCGTCGAGTAGAACGGCACCTGCGACGCGCGCGGCTCGATACCGGCGAGGACCTTCAGCAGTTCCTCGCGGATGGCCTCCACGTGCGCGGAGTGCGAGGCGTAGTCCACCGGCACCCGGCGGACCCGGATCTCCTCACCCTCGAGCTGGGCCACCATCTCGTCCAGCGCGCCCGGGTCACCGGACACCACCACGGAGCCGGGACCGTTGACCGCGGCGACCGAGATCGCGCCATCCCAGGCGGCGATACGCTCCTTGACCTGCTCGACCGGCAGGCCGACCGAGACCATGCCACCACGACCGGCAAGGCCCACCGCGATGGCCTGCGAGCGCAGGGCCACCACCTTGGCCGCGTCCTGGAGCGAGAGCGCACCGGCCACACACGCCGCGGCGATCTCGCCCTGGCTGTGACCCATCACGGCATCCGGCTCGACACCCACCGAACGCCACAGCTTCGCCAGCGACACCATCACCGCGAACAGCACCGGCTGGACCACATCCACCCGGTCGAAACCGGGAGCGCCCTCCGCGCCACGCAGGACATCCGTCAACGACCAGTCCACATACGCCGACAGGGCCGTCTCGCACTCGGCCATCGCCTCAGCGAACACCGGCGAGGACTCCAGCAAGTCCACCGCCATGCCCATCCACTGCGCACCCTGACCAGGGAACACGAACACCGAGCGGCCGGCGTCGCCGGTCCTCCCGCGCACCACTCCGTTCGACGTGGAGGTGTCCTCGGCGACCGCCTCCAGCCGCTGGAGGAGCTCCTCACGGCCGGCCCCGGTCACCACGGCCCGGTGCTCGAAGGCGGACCTGGTCGTGGCCAGCGAGAGCGCCACGTCCGCCGCGTTCAACTCCGGGCGCTCCGTGAGGAATGTGTGGAGCTGCCCGGCCTGCGCCCGCAGCCCCTCGGCGCCACGGCCCGAGACCACCCACGCCACCGGACCGTCGGCGACCTCGGCCTCAGTGGCCTCGGCCACCTCGGACTCCGGGGCCTGCTCCAGGATGGTGTGGGCGTTGGTGCCGCTCATGCCGAACGAGGACACGGCGGCGCGGCGCGGGTGGTCCCGGTCCGGCCACGGGGCCGTCTCGTGCAGCAGGGAGACGGCGCCGCCGGTCCAGTCGATGTGCGGCGACGGCTCCTCCGCGTGGAGCGTCTTCGGCAGCACGCCCTCGCGCATGGCCATCACCATCTTGATGACCCCGGCGACACCGGCGGCGGCCTGCGTGTGCCCGATGTTCGACTTGATGCCGCCCAGCCACAGCGGCTGGTCGGTGGGCCGGTCCTGCCCGTACGTGGCCATCAGCGCCTGGGCCTCGATCGGGTCACCCAATGTGGTGCCCGTCCCGTGCGCCTCGACCGCGTCCACCTCGGCGGCCGACAGCCGGGCGCTGGTCAGCGCCTGGCGGATGACCCGCTGCTGCGAGATGCCGTTGGGCGCCGTCAGACCGTTGGACGCGCCGTCCTGGTTGATCGCCGAACCCCGGACGATGGCCAGCACCTTGTGGCCGTTGCGCTCGGCGTCGGACAGCCGCTCCACGAGCAGCATGCCGACGCCCTCGCCCCAGCCGGTGCCGTCGGCCGCGGCGCCGAACGGCTTGCACCGGCCGTCCGCGGCCAGCCCGCGCTGCCTGCTGAACTGGACGAACGCCGACGGGGTGGACATCACCGTGACGCCACCGGCCAGCGCGAGCGTGCACTCGCGCTGGCGCAGCGCCTGAACGGCGAGGTGCAGGGCCACGAGGGACGACGAGCACGCCGTGTCCACGGAGAGCGCGGGGCCCTCGAGACCCATGGTGTAGGAGATCCGGCCGGAGACGATGCTCGCCGCGTTGCCGGTGCCCGAGTGGCCCTCGACATCCTCCAGGCTCTCGGCCGCGCCGAGCATGAGCATGGAGTAGTCCTGGCCGTTGGTGCCGACGAACACGCCGGTCCTGCTGCCGCGCAGGGACATCGGGTCGATGCCCGCGCGCTCGATCGCCTCCCACGAGGTCTCCAGCAGCAGTCGCTGCTGCGGGTCCATCGACAGCGCCTCACGCGGCGAGATCCCGAAGAACGCCGGGTCGAACTGGTCGGCGTTCTCCAGGAAACCGCCCTCGGTCGTATAGCTGGTGCCGGGACGGTCCGGGTCCTCGTCGTAGAGGGCGTCGATGTCCCAGCCCCGGTCCATGGGGAATTCCGAGATCGCGTCGGTGCCGTCCGCCACCAGGCGCCACAGGTCTTCGGGAGAGTTCACCCCTCCGGGGAACCGGCAGCTCATGGCGACGATCGCGATCGGTTCCTGGTCCGCTGACTCGGCCTCGAGCAGGCGCTGGCGAGTCTGCTGGAGATCCGCGGTCACCCGCTTGAGATAGTCGAGAAGCTTCTCTTCGTTCATTGTTATGTCACCCATGGAAGTAGTAAGGAACGACCCTCGGGAACCGACCGCGCCAGCTCAGGAGATCCCGAGCTCCTTGTCGATGAAGTCGAAGATCTCGTCCGACGTCGCCGACTGAATCTTGTCCGAAACCGCCTTCTTGCCCGAGGTGGGCGATTCCTGTTCCGCCTCTCCCCACTTCAGAAGGAGCGTCTGCAGGCGCGTGGTGATCCTCGGCCGGTCCACGTCGTCGGCGGAGATCGTGGCCATCGCCGCTTCGATCCGGTCCAGCTCGCCGAGGATCGGTGCGGCCGCCGAGACCCCGTCCTGCACGACGTCGGTACGCAGTCGGCGGGCGAGCGCCACGGGCGTCGGGTGGTCGAAGACGATCGTCGCGGGCAGGCGCAGGCCCGTCGCCGCGTCGAGCCGGTTGCGCAGTTCGACGGCGGTCAGCGAGTCGAAGCCGAGTTCGCGGAAGGCCCGCTGGGACTCGACCGACTCCACCGACGGGAAGCCCAGCACCATTGCCACCTGCGTGGTGACCAGGTCGAGCAGCGCTCGTTCCTGCTCCGTCTCGGACATTCCGGCGAGCCGCTCGCGCAGCTCCGAGCCACCGGTCTCGAACTGCGTGGCGGTGCCGCCACTGGTCGCGGCCTCCAGGATCCGCCGCGCCTCGGGCACCTCGTCCAGCAGCCGGCTGGCCCGTACGGCGGTGTAGGAGGGGACGAATCGCTCCCAGTCGAGGTCGGCGATGGCCAGGTGGGTCTCCTGGAGGTCGAGGGCCTGCTGGAGGGCCTTGACCGCCAGCTCCGGGGTCATCGCGGCCATGCCGCCGCGCCGCAGCCGGTCCTCCAGCGCCCCGTCCACCGCCATGCCGCCCTCGGCCCACGGGCCCCAGGCCACCGAGGTGGCCGCCAGGCCCTGGGCCCGGCGCTGCTGCGCCAGGGCGTCGAGGTAGGCGTTGGCCGCCGCGTAACTGCCCTGCCCGGCGCCGCCGATGGCTCCGGCGAGCGAGGAGAACAGCACGAACGCGGAGAGGTCGAGGCCCTCGGTCAGCTCGTGCAGGTTGCGGGCGCCGTCCACCTTGGGACGCAGCACGCCCGCGACCCGCTCCACCGACATCGCGTCCAGGACACCGTCGTCCAGGACACCCGCCGCGTGCACGACGGCGCTCAGCGGATACCGCTCCGGGATGGCGGCCAGGACGGCGGCCAGGGCCTCGCGGTCGGCGGTGTCACATGCCGCGATGGTCACGTCCGCGCCCAACGCGGTGAGCTCGTCGCGCAGTTCGGCCGCACCGTCGGCCTCCAGGCCACGTCGGCTGGTCAGCACCAGGTGCTCGGCGCCGGCGCTTGCCAGCCACCGGGCCACCTGGCTGCCCACTCCCCCGGTGCCGCCGGTCACCAGCACCGAGCCCCGCGCGCTCCACGGCCGGGCCGTGGTCCGCGGCGCGGTGGCCCGCACCAGGCGCCGGGTGAACACGCCGGACGTGCGCACCGCCACCTGGTCCTCGAACTCGCCCGCGCCGCCGCTCAGCACACCGGACAGCCGGGCCGCGGCCCGCTCGTCGAACGTCTCCGGAAGGTCGACCAGACCGCCCCAGAGTCGGGGGTGCTCCAGACCGGCGACCCGGCCGAGGCCCCACATCTGCGCCTGGGCGGCGCTGCGCAGGGTGTCGGATCCGGTCACCGAGACGGCGCCTCGTGTCGCCACCCACAGCGGGGCCTCGACACCGGCGTCCACGAGCGCCTGCAGGGCGACGAGGTTGAGCGCGAGCCCGCGCGGCACCACCGTGTGCCCGGCGCAGGGGTCCTCGTCCAGGGCCAGCAGGGAGAGCACCCCGCTGACGGCCCCGTCCGGCGCGCCCTCGGCCGCCGTGCGCAGCCGCTCGGCGACCGCCTCGCGGTCGATGTCCGCCGCGCCGTCGAGCTCGATCCGCGCCACCTCCGCGCCCTGCCGCTCCAGCATGGCCACCGCGGAGGTGACCAGCTCGTCGTCGGCGTACGACCGCGGAACCATGACCATCCAGGTCCCGGTCAGTGCCCGCTCCGAGAGCTCTGACACCGGGGTCCAGGCGATCTGGTAGCGCCAGCCGTCCACCGTGGACCGCTCACGGTGGCCCTTGCGGTAGGACGACAGGGCGGGGAGCACCTCGGTCAGCGAGGCGTTTCCGTCCACGTGCAGCGCGGTGGTCAGCGCCTCCAGGTCCTCACGCTCGACCGCGTCCCAGAACCGGGCGTCACCTTCGTCCGCGGAGGCGGGGGCGGCGGAGGCGTCGCTCTCGGGGGCGTCCAGCCAGTAGCGCTGCCGCTGGAACGCGTACGTCGGCAGCTCGACCCGCCGGACGTCCTGGCCCGCGAACAGGGCCTCCCAGGCCACGGTGACGCCGTGGACGTGGAGTTCGGCCAGGGCCGTCGTCAGCGCCTGGGCCTCCGGGCGGTCCTTGCGCAGCGCGGGCACCACGACGGGGGCCGAAGTCTCCCCCACCGTCAGGCACTCGCGCGCCATCGCCGAGAGGACACCGTCGGGGCCCACCTCGAAGAACCTGGTCACTCCCGCGTTCTCCAGGGAGCGCATCCCGTCCGCGAAGCGCACCGCCTCGCGGACGTGGCGCACCCAGTACTCCGGCGAGCACACCTCATCGGCGCCCGCCGACTTGCCCGTCACGTTGGACACCAGGGCGATGGCCGGCGGGGCGAACGAGAGCCCTTCGACAACCTTGCGGAAGTCGTCCAGCATCGCGTCCATGCGGGGCGAGTGGAAGGCGTGGCTGACCCGCAGCCGGCGGGTCTTGCGCCCCTGTTCCGCCCACTGCCCGGCGATCTCCAGCGCCGCGGCCTCGTCACCGGCGATGACCACGGAGGTGTGGCTGTTGACGGCGGCGATGCTCACCTCGGCCGCACGACCGGTGAGCGACGGAGCGATCTCCTCCTCCGACGCCTCGATGGCGACCATCGCGCCGCCCTCGGGCAGCGCCTGCATCAGACGGCCGCGGGCGGCCACCAGCGTGCAGGCGTCCTCCAGCGAGAACACTCCGGCCACATGCGCGGCGGCGATCTCACCGATGGAGTGGCCGATCACCACATCCGGTGCCACACCCCACGCGGACAGCAGCCGGAACAGCGCCACCTCGACCGCGAACAGCGCGGGCTGGGTGAACGCCGTCTGGTCCAGCAACTCGGCATCGGCGCTGCCCTCCGCCGCGAACATCACATCCTTCAGCGGACGGTCCAGAGTTACGTCCAGATGTGCGCACACCTCGTCCAGCGCCTGGGCGAACACCGGGAAGGCGTCGTACAACTCCCGCCCCATGCCGAGGCGCTGGGCGCCCTGACCGGAGAACAGGAAGGCGGTGACTCCGGTCGGAGTGGCGACCGAGCGCACGACCCCGGGGGCTTCCTCACCGGTGGCGACGGCCTCGAGCCCGCGCAGCAGCTCCGCACGGTCCACGCCCGTCAGCACGGCGCGGTGTTCGAACACCGACCGGGTGGCGACCAGGGAGTAGCCCACGTCCTTCAGGCTCAGCTCCGGCTGTGCGCTCAGCTGGGCCCGCAGCCGCCGCGCCTGGGCGCGCAGCCCGTCCGCGCTCCGGGCGGAGAGCGTCCAGGGAGCCGCGCCACGGTCGTCGGGAGCCATCACCTCGGCCGGTCGTGTGTCCTGATCGTCCGACGGGGCCTGCTCGATGATGGTGTGCGCGTTGGTGCCGCTGACGCCGAACGCGGAGACACCCGCCCGGCGCGGCTGCCCCGTCTCCGGCCACGCGGTGGCCTCGGTCAGCAGCCGCACCTCGCCCGCCGACCAGTCCACCTGCGGCGACGGCTCGTCCACGTGCAGCATCTTCGGCAGCACGCCGTGCCGCATCGCCATGACCATCTTGATGACGCCGGCGAGTCCGGACGCGGCCTGGGTATGCCCGATGTTCGACTTCAGCGCGCCCAGCCACAGCGGGCGGCCCTCCGGCCGCTCCTTGCCGTAGGTGGCCAGCAGCGCCTGCGCCTCGATCGGGTCACCCAGCGAGGTGCCCGTGCCGTGCGCCTCCACCGCGTCCACCTCGGCGGCCGACACCCCGGCGCTGGCCAGCGCCTGGCGGATCACCCGCTGCTGCGAGGGGCCGTTGGGGGCCGTCAGACCGTTGGACGCACCGTCCTGGTTGACCGCGGAGCCGCGCACGATGCCCAGCACCTGGTGGCCGTTGCGCCGGGCGTCCGACAGCCGCTCCACCAGCAGCACATCGGCGCCTTCGCTCCAGCCCGTACCGTCCGCCGCGGCCGAGAACGGCTTGCAGCGGCCGTCGGGCGCGAGCCCGCCCTGCCGGCTGAACTCGACGAACGCCATCGGAGTGGCCATCACCGCCACACCGCCGACCAGCGCCATGGAGCATTCGCCCTGACGCAGCGACTGGCAGGCCAGATGCAGGGCCACCAGCGACGACGAGCAGGCCGTGTCCACCGTGACGGCGGGGCCCTCCAGGCCGTAGGTGTAGGCGAGACGGCCGGAGACGACACTGCCCGCGTTGCCGGTCAGCAGATGACCCTCGACGTCCTCGGGGACCGTCTCCAGGTTGGTGCCGTATCCGGAGCCCGAGAAGCCCACGAACACACCGATCTGGCTGCCCCGCACCGACGCGGGGTTGATACCCGCCCGCTCGAACGCCTCCCACGAGGTCTCCAGCAGCAGCCGCTGCTGGGGGTCGGTGGCCAGCGCCTCACGGGGCGAGATCCCGAAGAAACCGGGGTCGAACTCGCCCGCGTCGTAGAGGAATCCGCCTTCACGGGCGTAGAACGTGCCCGGCCGGTCCGGGTCCGGGTCGTACATGCCCGACAGGTCCCAGCCGCGGTCCGACGGGAAGGACGAGATGGCGTCACCGCCGCCATCGACCAGCTGCCACAGGTCCTCCGGGCTCCGCACCCCACCGGGGAAGCGGCAGCTCATGGAGACGATCGCGATGGGATCGTCGTCCGCGCCGGACCCGGCCACGGCCCCGGACCCGGTGGCGAGCGCCGGGGACGAGGTGCCCAGCACCTCGGTGCGCAGATGCGCCGCGAGCGTGCCGGCGCTGGGGTAGTCGAAGACCAGCGTGGCGGGCAGGCCGAGACCGGTCTCGGCGGCCAGCCGGTTGCGCAGATCCACCGCGGTCAGCGAATCGAAGCCCAGATCGCGGAAGGCCCGGTTCGGCTCGACCATCTCCGCGGCGGCGTAGCCGAGCACGGAGGCGGCGTGTTTGCGCACCAGATCGAGCAGCGCCCGGTCCCGCTCCCCCTCGGTGAGGGGCTTCAGCCGCTCGCGCAGCTGCGCCCCGGCGGCGTCGGCGCTCTCACCACCGTCGCCCTTCGTCTCCAGCGCCCGGACCTCGTCGAGGTCGCTCAGCAACGGGCTGGGGCGGACCGCGGTGAACGAGGGGGCGAACCGCTCCCAGTCCACGTCCACGACCGTCACCACACCGTCGTCACCGGCCACCGCGCGCTCCAGAGCGGCGATCGCCAACTGGGGTGCCATCGCGGGCAGTCCGCGCCTGGCCAGCTGCTCCCCCGCGTCGTCCCGGGTCGCCATGCCGCCCTCGGCCCATGGGCCCCAGGAGACGGCGGTGCCCGCGAGACCCCGCGCACGGCGCTGCTCCACCAGCGCGTCCAGGAAGGCGTTGCCGGAGCCGTAGACGCCCTGGCTGCCGCCGCCCCACACACCGGAGATGGACGAGAAGACCACGAACGCGTCGAGCTCACGGTCGCCGAGCAGCTCGTCCAGATTGACGGCGCCCGCGACCTTGCCCGACACCACCCGGGCCGCGTCCGCGAGCTCGGTCTCCAGCAGGGAGGCCGCGATCGTGACACCCGCCGCGTGCACCACTCCGGTGAGCGGCCGGTGCTCCGGCACGGCATCCAGGACGGCGGCGAGCGCGTCGCGGTCCGCCGCGTCGCACGCGGCCACCGTCACCTCGGCGCCCATGCCCTCCAGCTCCGCCTTCAACTCGGCGGCGCCTTCGGCCTCGAGACCGCGGCGGCTGGTCAGCACCAGGTGCTCGGCACCGCTCCGGACCAGCCAGCGGGCCACCTGGCCGCCGAGCCCGCCCGTGCCACCGGTGACCAGCACCGTGCCGCGCGCCCGCCACGACGTCTCCTCACCGACGGCCGGGGCGGACCGCACCAGACGGCGTACGAAGACACCGGAGCCGCGCACCGCGACCTGGTCCTCGCCGCCCTCGACGGACAGCACACCGGCCAGCCGCGCCGCACCGCGCCCGTCCAGCGACTCGGGCAGATCGACCAGACCGCCCCACAGCGGCGGCAGCTCCAGCCCGGCCACCCGGCCCAGCGCCCAGACCATCGCCTGCGTCGGGCTGGTGAGCCGGTCCGAACGGCCCACCGACACGGCGCCGCGCGTACCGCACCACAACCGGGCGGGAATGTCGGCCCGCACCATGGCCTGCACCAGCACCAGGGTCAGCGCATAGCCGCCCGCCAGCGCCGGGTAGCCCGGGCAGGGGTCCTCGTCCAGCGCGAGCAGCGACAGCACACCGCCCAGCTCGGGCGTCTCGGCGGCCACCTCGCGCAGCCGCTCCGCCAGCGCGTCCGCGTCCAGGTCCCGCTCGTCCACCGCGACCGAGACCACACCCGCGCCGTGCCGCTCGAGCCCGGTGACAACGTCCGAGACGAGTTCGTCCCCGGCACGGGACGCCGGAACCACCACCAGCCACGTCCCCGACAGCGAGCCGTCGGCGACGTCGGAGAGCGGCTTCCACGACACCCGGTAGCGCCAGCCGTCGATCGTGGACTGGTCGCGATTGTTACGGTGGTACGCCGACAGGGCGGGCAGCACCGCGCTCAGCGGCGCCTCGCTGTCGACCGCCAGCGCTCCGGCCAGCGACTCCAGGTCCTGGCGCTCCACCACGTCCCAGAACCGCTCGTCGACGGAGCCGATGGCGTCGGCCGCGCCTCCGCTGGGCGGCAGGCCGAAGCCATCGAGCCAGTAGCGGTCGCGCTGGAAGGCGTAGGTCGGCAGCTCGACCTGGCGGCCGCCGCGGCCCTCCAGTGTGGTCATCCACTCGACCTTGGTGCCGCGCGCGAACACCTCGGCGGCGGAGGTCAGGAACCGCTCCAGACCGCCCTCGTCGCGCCGCAGCGTGCCGACGACCACGGCCTGGGCCTCAGCGGCTTCAACCGTCTGCTGAACGGGAAGGGTGAGCACCGGGTGCGGGCTCACCTCGATGAATGTGGCGTGGCCAGTGCCGAGGAGGGTGCGGGTGGTGGCTTCCAGCTCGACGGTCTGGCGCAGGTTGCGGTACCAGTACTCGGCGTCGAGACCGGCCGTGTCCACCAGCTCGCCGGACACCGTCGAGTAGAACGGCACCTCCGACGAACGGGGCGTGATGTCCGCCAGGACCTTCAGCAGCTCCTCGCGGATGGCCTCCACGTGCGCGGAGTGCGAGGCGTAGTCCACCGGCACCCGGCGAACACGGATCTCCTCGCTCTCAAGCTGGGCCACCATCTCATCCAGCGCCTTCGGGTCGCCGGAGACCACCACGGAACCGGGACCGTTGACCGCGGCGACCGAGATCGCGCCATCCCAGGCGGCGATGCGCTCCTTGGCCTGATCCGCCGGCAGGCCGACGGACACCATGCCACCACGGCCCGCGAGACCGGCCGCGATGGCCTGCGAGCGCAACGCCACCACCTTCGCGGCGTCCTGCAGCGAGAGCGCACCCGCGACACACGCCGCGGCGATCTCGCCCTGGCTGTGGCCCATCACGGCATCCGGCTCGACACCCACCGAACGCCACAACTTCGCCAGCGACACCATCACCGCGAACAGCACCGGCTGGACCACATCCACCCGGTCGAAGCCCGGAGTGCCCTCAACGCCGCGCAGTACGTCCGTCAGCGACCAGTCCACATACGCCGACAGGGCCGTCTCACACTCGGCCATCGCCTCAGCGAACACCGGCGAGGACTCCAGCAAGTCCACCGCCATGCCCATCCACTGCGCACCCTGACCGGGGAAGACGAACACCGAACGGCCACGGACATCCGCCACGCCACGCGTCACACCCGAGGCAACCTCGTCCCCGGCCAACGCGCCCAGCCGCTCGAGGAGTTCCTCGCGATCGGCTCCCGTCACCACCCCGCGGTGCTCGAACACCGACCGGGTCGCCACCAGCGAGTACGCCACATCGGCGGCGCTCAGCTCCGGACGCTCGGCCAGGAAGTCCCGCAGCGTGCCCGCCTGTGCCCGCAGGCCGGCCGCGCTGCGGCCGGACACCACCCAGGCCACCGGACCGTCGGTGACCTCGGCCTCAACCTCCTCGACCGCCTCGGGCTCCGGAGCCTGCTCCAGGATCGCGTGGGCGTTCGTGCCGCTGATGCCGAACGAGGACACACCGGCCCGGCGAGGCTGCTCGGTCTCGGGCCAGGGGGTCGACTCGTTGAGCAGCCGGATGTCGCCCTCCGACCAGTCCACCTGGGATGACGGCTCGTCCGCGTGGAGCGTCTTGGGCAGCACGCCGTTCCGCATGGCCATCACCATCTTGATGACCCCACCGACACCGGCGGCGGCCTGGGAGTGGCCGATGTTGGACTTCAGCGAGCCCAGCCACAGCGGCTTGTCCTCCGGCCGCTCCTTGCCGTAGGTGGCGAGCAGCGCCTGCGCCTCGATCGGGTCGCCCAGCGACGTACCCGTGCCGTGCGCCTCCACCGCGTCCACCTCGGCGGGCGTCAGGCCCGCGTTCTTGAGCGCCTGGCGGATCACACGGCGCTGCGAGGGGCCGTTGGGGGCCGTCAGACCGTTGGACGCGCCGTCCTGGTTGATCGCCGAGCCACGGACGACGGCCAGCACCGGGTGACCGTTGCGCCGGGCGTCGGAGAGCCGCTCCAGGAGGAGCAGGCCCACGCCCTCCGCCCAGCCGGTGCCGTCGGCGCCCGCGCCGAACGCCTTGCACCGGCCGTCGGGAGCGAGCCCGCCCTGCCGGCTGAACTCCACGAACATGCTGGGGGTGAACATGACGGCGACACCGCCCGCCAGGGCCAGCGAGCACTCCTCCTGGCGGAGCGCCTGGCAGGCCCAGTGCAGCGCGACCAGCGACGACGAGCACGCGGTGTCCACCGTCACGGCGGGCCCCTCGAGGCCCAGGGTGTAGGCCACCCGCCCGGAGACCACGGAGGTGGCGTTGCCCGCGAGCAGCAGCCCCTCCACGCCTTCGGGCATCTCGCTCACTCCGGCGCCGTAGCCGGAGGGCGAGGCGCCGACGAACACACCGGCCTGGCTGCCCCGCACCGACGCCGGGTCGATTCCGGCGCGCTCGAACGCCTCCCAGGCGGTCTCCAGCAGCAGCCGCTGCTGGGGGTCGGTGGCGAGCGCCTCCCGCGGGCTCATGGAGAAGAAGCCGGGGTCGAAGTCGCCGGGCGCGTCCAGGAATCCGCCCTCACGGACGGAGAAGGTGCCGGACCGGTCCGAGTCCGGGTCGAAGAAGCCATCCACGTCCCAGCCCCGGTCGGGCGGGAACTCGGTGATGGCGTCGCCGCCCTCGGCGACGAGCCGCCACAGCTCCTCCGGAGTCCTCACACCCCCCGGGTACCGGCAGCTCATCGCCACGATGGCGATGGGCTCCCGGTCCCGCTCCTCCACCTGTCGAAGTCGCCGACGAGCCTGACGCAGGTCAGCGGTCACCTTCTTGAGGTAGTCAAGGAGTTTTTCGTCTTCCGCCACTATCCCCAGCCCCTTGAAACACTCTGTGAGTTCCAGCTCACCACGTCAGGACATTCCGAATTCGTCGTCGATGAGTTTGAAAATCTCGTCGGCGGTGGCCGATTCGATCTCGCTGTCGTCGTCCATGTCGTCGTCCGGCGCCGTAGCGGTGCCGGACACCTGCCCGGTGCCGCCCGCGGACCACTTGGCCACCAGACCCTGGAGCCGCGCCATGATCTGGGCGTGCGTCTCGATGTCGGAGTCGAGCGCCGACAGGGTGGATTCCAGCCGGTCGAGCTCTCCGAAGACGGGCTCGGTCGCGGGCCCGTCCGCGGGAGTGACCTCTTCCCGCAGGAATCGTCCGAGCGACGCCGGGGTCGGGTAGTCGAACACCAGGGTCGCCGGCAGCCGCGTTCCGGTGATCGCGTTGAGCCGGTTGCGCAGCTCGACGGCCGACAGGGAGTCGAAGCCCAGGTCCTTGAAGGCGTGTCCGGGTTCGATCGCCTGCCCCGACGCGTAGCCGAGGACGACGGCCACCTGGTCGCACACCAGGTCCACCAGGATGCGCTCGCGCTCCGTCTCGGACTTCCCGGCCAGGTGCTGCTTGAGCGCGGTGGCCGGGTCGGCCGTGGTGCTCGCGGCGCCCGACTCGGCGGTCCTGCGGGCGGGTGCCCGCACCAGTCCGCGCAGCAGCGCGGGTACCGGCTCGCCCACCGACGCCATGTCCATCGTCATGGGCACCAGGACGGCCCCGTCGAGATCGCGGGTCGCGTCGAACAGCGCGAGCCCGGCCTCGGGGGTGAGGGCGACCATGCCGGTCCTGGTCATGCGGGTGACGTCGGCGTCGGCCAGCTCGGTGGTCATGCCGCCGTCCTGTGTCCACGGACCCCAGACGAGCGAGGCCGCGGGAAGCCCCTCGGCCCTGCGGTGCTGGGCCAGGGCGTCCATGAACGCGTTGCCCGCCGCGTAGTTGGCCTGTCCTGCGCCGCCGAAGGTACCGGAGACGGAGGAGAACAGGATGAAGGCGGAGAGGTCGAGATCGCGTGTGAGTTCGTGGAGGTGCAGCGCGGCGTCCACCTTCGGACGCAGCACCTTGTCCACCCGCTCCGGCGTCAGCGACTCCACCACACCGTCATCCAGCACACCCGCCGCGTGCACCACGGCCGACAGCGGACGCCCCGAACCGATCCCCTTCAACAGACTCTCCACCGAGGCACGATCGGCGACATCACACGCCACCGCCTCCGCCTCGGCACCCAGCCCCGCCAGCTCCGCCACCAACTCCGCCGCACCCGGCGCCTCCGCACCACGACGACTCGTCAGCACCAACCGCTCGACACCGTGCTCCACCACCAGATGACGGGCCAAGAGCGCACCCAGACCACCCGTACCACCCGTGATCAACACCGTGCCCGGGCCGTCCAGCGTCCTCGGCATGGTCAGCGCCACCTTGCCGGTGTGGCGGGCCTGGCTGATGAAGCGGAAGGCGTCGGGCGCCCTGCGGACATCCCAGGTGCGCACCGGCAGCGGCCGCAGCACCCCGCGCTCGAACAGCGAGATCAGGTCGTTCCACATCTCGTGGATGCGGTCGGGGCCCGCCTCGATGAGGTCGAACGCCTGGTAGGAGACGCCGGTGTACTCGGCGGCCACCTCTTCCGGGTTCCTGATGTCGGTCTTGCCCATCTCCAGGAACCAGCCGCCGCGCGGCAGCAGTCGCAGACCCGCGTCCACGAACTCCCGCGCCAGCGAGTCGAGCACCACGTCCATGCCGCGCCCGCCGGTCACATCGAGGAAGCGCTTCTCGAAGTCCAGGGTCCGAGACGACGCGATGTGGTCGTCGTCCAGGCCCAGCGACCGCAGGGTGTCCCACTTGCCCTCGCTCGCCGTGCCGAACACCTCGGCGCCGAAGTGCCGCGCCAGCTGGAGCGTGGCCATGCCCACACCGCCGGCCGCCGAGTGCACCAGCACCGACTGGCCCTTCTTCAGGTCCGCCAGGTCCCTCATGGCGTAGTAGGCGGTCAGGAACACGATGGGGGTGGAGGCGGCCTGCTCGAACGTCCAGTCCTGCGGGACCCGGGCGACGACGCGCGAGTCGGTGATGGCGACCGGGCCGAACGACCCGCTGAAGATGCCCATCACCTTGTCGCCGGGCACGAGGTCCCTGACCGCGGAGCCGACCTCGGTCACCACACCGGCACCTTCGCCACCGAGCGGCCCGGCCTCCCCGGGGTACATCCCCAGGGCGTTGAGCACATCGCGGAAGTTCAGGCCCGCGGCGCGCAGCGCCACCCTGATCTCGGTCGCGCCCAGTTCCTCCGTGGCGTCGGGGCAGGGCAGCAGCGCCAGGTTCTCCAAAGTCCCCTTGGCGTGCATGTCCAGCCGCCATTCGCGCACCCCGGCGGGCGGCAGCAGCGCGGTGCCCGAGGAGACCCGGGCCATGCGCTGGCCGAGCACCGTGCCCTCGCGGACCACGGCCTGCGGCTCGTCGGTGGCGAGCACCGAGGGCAGCATCGCCTTGGACGCCTCGTCCTCGTCCAGGTCGACCAGGACGAAGCAGTTCGGGTTCTCCGACTGCGCGGACCGCACCATGCCCCACAGGGGTGCGTGGATCAGGTCCGGGGTCTCGTCGCGCTCCTCGGGCGCCATGGCGCCCGAGGTCACGAAGACCAGCCGGGAGGAGGCGAACCTGCGGTCGCCGAGCCAGCCCTGGATCATGCCGAGCGTGTGGTGCGTCACCGCGTGGATGGCGCCCGCCGGCTCCAGGCCCCGCTTGGCCTTGCCCTTGGCCTTGCTCTTCGCCTTGCTCTTGGGCTTGCCCTGGGCCGCCTCGTCGTCGAGGCCCGGTGCGTAGGACACCAGTACGGCCTCCGGGGCGGCGGCGCCACCGTCGATCGCGGCACTCAGGGCGTCGAGATCGGCGTAGGCGGTCACCTCGGCTCCGGCGATCGCGCCGGCGGCCAGTCCGTAGTGGTCGGTGCCCACCACGGCCCAGCGCGCCGTGGCCGCCTCGGCCGCGGCGATGGCCGGTACGGGGGTCCAGTCCAGCGTGAACAGCGAGTCGCGGAACGCCGATGTCCTGGCCGTGTCGATGTGATCCACCGACACCGGGCGCAGCACGAGGGATTCGATCGACGCCACCGGGCGGCCGGTTCCATCGGCCACCGCGAGGGCGATGGAGTCCGGTCCCAGCTGGGTGAGCCGCACCCGCAGCGTGGACGCGCCACCGGCGTGGAGCGACACCCCGCTCCAGGAGAACGGGAGCCGGGAGAGGCCGACGTCCTCCAGGGCGACGAAGGTCACCGCCTGCACGGCGGCGTCCAGCAGCGCCGGGTGGAGGCCGAAGTCGGCCGCGTCCGACGCGTGCTCCTCACCGAGCCCGACCTCGACGTAGACGTCGTCGCCGGAGCGCCAGGCGGCCCGCAGGCCCTGGAACACCGGGCCGTAGGCGAAGCCGGAGGCGGCGAAGCGCTCGTAGAAGTCGCTGATGTCCAGGGCTTCCGCGTCCGCCGGGGGCCATGCGGCCAGGTCGAACGACGGCTCGGGGCCGGTCGGGGCCAGCGCACCGGCCGCGTGCTGTGTCCACGGCTCGTCCGAGGACGCGTCGGCCGGGCGGGAGTACAGGCTGAGCGAGCGGTGGCCCGTCTCGTCCGTGTCACCCACCCAGAGCTGCACCTGGACCGGTTCGTGTTCGGGCAGGACCATCGGGGTGGCCAGGGTGACCTCCTCGACCCGGCCGCAGCCGACCTGGTCGGCGGCGCGGATGGCCAGCTCGAGGAATCCGGTCCCGGGGAACAGGGCCGCGCCGGCGATCGCGTGGTCGGCCAGCCACGGCTGGCTCTGCACCGACAGCCTGCTGGTGAACAGGAATCCGTCGCGGCCCGCGAGCTCGACTCCGGCACCCAGCAGCGGGTGGTTGGGAGAGCTGAGCCCGACGGAGGAGATGTCCCCGGTCATGGGGCCGCCGGCCTTCGGCCAGTAGCGCTGCCGCTGGAAGGCGTAGGTGGGCAGCTCCACCCGCCGGACGTCGAGCCCGGCGAACGCCGTCGACCAGTTCACGGTGGTGCCGTGGACGTGGAGTTCGGCCAGCGCCGTGGTCAGCGCCTGGGCCTCGGGGCGGTTCTTGCGCAGCGCGGGGACGAGGGTGAAGGCGTCTCCGGCCTCGTCGGCCGTCACGCAGTCCTGGGCCATCGCGGTGAGCACACCGTCGGGACCGACCTCGAGGAACGAGGTCACCCCGAGCTTCTCCAGGGCCCGTACGCCGTCGGCGAACCGGACCGCCTCCCGCACATGCCGCACCCAGTACTCCGGAGAGCACATCTCGGCCGCGCCCGCCGACGCACCCGTGAGGTTGGAGACCAGCGAGATCGACGGTGCCTTGAAGGACAGGCCGGAGACGACGTCACGGAAGTCGTCCAGCATCGCGTCCATGCGGGGCGAGTGGAAGGCGTGGCTGACCCGCAGGCGGCGGGTCTTGCGGCCTTGCTCGGCCCAGTCCTCGGCGATCTCCAGCGCCGCCGCCTCATCGCCCGCGATGACCACGGCCGTGGGGCCGTTGACCGCCGCGATGCTCACCTCGGCCTCCCGCCCGGCAAGCGACAGAGCCATTTCCTCCTCGGATGCCTGCACCGCGACCATCGCGCCGCCTTCCGGCAGCGCCTGCATCAACCGGCCACGCGCCGCGATGAGCGTGCACGCGTCCTCCAGCGAGAGCACCCCGGCCACATGGGCCGCGGCCACCTCGCCCACGGAGTGGCCGATGAGCACGTCCGGGGTGACACCCCAGTGCTCCAGCAGCCGGAACAGCGCCACCTCGATGGCGAACAGGGCGGGCTGGGTGAACGCCGTCTGGTTCAGCAGCTCGGCGTCCGCACTGCCCTCGGCCGCGAACATCACATCCCGCAGCGGCCGGTCCAGCAGCACATCCAGGTACGCGCACACCTCGTCCAGAGCGCGGGCGAACACCGGGAAGCCGTCGTACAGCTCCCGTCCCATGCCCGGACGCTGCGCGCCCTGGCCCGAGAAGAGGAACGCCGTCTTGCCGGCCGTGCCCACGGATCCCTGGATGACTCCGGGGGCCGTGGCACCGGAGGCGATGGCCTCCAGACCGCTCAGCAGCCCGTCCCGGTCGCCGCTCATGAGTACGGCGCGGTGGTCGAAGACGGACCGGGTGGCCGCCAGCGAGTGGCCCACGTCGTTCAGATCGAGGTCGGGGTGGGCCGCCACGTAGTCGTACAGGCTCCTGGCCTGGGCGCGCAGCGCCTCGGCACCCTTGCCGGCGATCGTCCAGGGGAGCGTTTCCGAACCGGTCGAGGGAGTCTCGTCCGTACGGACCCGCTCCACCGCCTCCGGCTCCGGGGCCTGCTCGATGATGGTGTGGGCGTTGGTGCCGCTGATGCCGAACGAGGAGATACCCGCCCGGCGCGGCTCGCCGTCCTCCGGCCACGCGGTCGGCGCGGTCAGCAGCCGGACCTGGCCCGCCGTCCAGTCCACATGCGGCGTGGGCTCATTGACGTGGAGCGTCCGCGGCAGCACGCCCTCACGCATGGCCATCACCATCTTGATGACACCGGCCACACCGGCTGCCGCCTGTGTGTGCCCGATGTTGGACTTGATGGAGCCCAGCCACAGCGGCTGGCCGTCCTGCCGCCCCTGGCCGTAGGTGGCCAGCAGCGCCTGCGCCTCGATCGGGTCACCGAGCCTGGTGCCGGTGCCGTGTGCCTCGACCGCCTGCACCTGGTGGGCGGCGAGGTCGGCGCTGGCCAGCGCCTGGCGGATCACCCGCTGCTGCGACGGGCCGTTGGGCGCCGTCAGACCGTTGGACGCGCCGTCCTGGTTGACGGCGGAGCCGCGCACGATCGCCATCACCGGGTGGCCGTTGCGCCGCGCGTCGGACAGCCGCTCGAGCAGCAGCACACCGACGCCCTCGGCCCAGCCCGTTCCGTCGGCCGAGGCCGCGAACGCCTTGCACCGACCGTCCGACGACAGCCCCTTCTGGCGGCTGAAGTCCACGAACGAGCCCGGGGTGGACATGATCGTGACACCGCCGGCCAGCGCCAGCGAGCATTCGCCCTGGCGCAGCGACTGCACGGCCATGTGCAGCGCCACCAGCGACGAGGAGCATGCCGTGTCCACCGTGACGGCCGGTCCTTCGAGGCCGAAGGTGTAGGAGACACGACCCGAGACGACGCTGCCCGCGTTGCCGGTGCCGAGGTAGCCGTCGGGTCCGCCCGGGGCGGTCAGCAGCAGGCCGATGTAGTCCTGGCCGTTGCTTCCCGCGAAGACACCGGTCCGGCTTCCCTTGAGCGACGTGGGGTCGATGCCCGCCCGCTCGAACGCCTCCCAGGAGGTCTCCAGCAGCAGCCGCTGCTGCGGGTCGATGGTCAGCGCCTCGCGCGGGGCGATCCCGAAGAACGCCGGGTCGAACTCGTCGGCGTCATAGACGAAGCCGCCGCCGCTCGCATAGCTGGTGCCCGTGTTCTCCGGGTCCGGGTTGTAGAGGTCGTCCAGGTCCCAGCCGCGGTTGGTCGGGTAGGCGCTGATCACATCGCTGCCCTCGGAGACCAGTCGCCACAGGTCCTCCGGAGTGCGCACCCCGCCGGGGAAGCGGCAGCTCATCGACACGATCGCGATCGGGTCGTCGTCCACGACCGTGCCCGTCACCACCGGCAGGTCATCGGCCGGCGCGGGCGCGGTGCCCAGCACCTCGCCGAGGATGAACCGGGCGAGCACGGTGGGCGTCGGGTAGTCGAAGGCCATCGTGACCGGCAGGTTCACACCCGCCGCCGCGCTGAGGCCGTTGCGCAGTTCCACGGCGGTCAGCGAGTCGAACCCGATGTCCCGGAAGGCCCGCTCGGGCTCCACCGCGTCGGCGCTCGGGTATCCGATCACCTCGGCGGCGTGGGACCTGACGAGGTCGAGCACCTCCGCCTCGCGTTCGACGGCCGACAGCCCTTCGAGGCGCACGGCCAGCCCGGTGAGCGCCGCGCCCAGCTCGGCCTCGGCCGCCTCCAGGGCCTCCCGCACCTCCGGCAGTTCATTCAGCAGCGGACGCGGCCGGGCCGAGGCGAAGCCGGGCGCGTAGCGCTCCCAGTCCACATCGGCGACGGTGATGTCCACCTCATCGTGGTCGAGCGCCTGCTGAAGGGCGTCGACGGCGAGTTCGGGCACCAGCGGCGGCATACCGCGCCGCTTCAGCTGGGCCGCGGTGGCGTCGTCCACCAGACCACCGCCGCCCCAGGCGCCCCACGCCACCGAGGTGGCCGTCAGCCCCTGCGCCCGGCGCTGCTGCGCCAGGGCGTCGAGGAAGGCGTTCGCGGCGGCGTAGCTGCCCTGACCGGCACCACCGACCGTTCCGGCGTAGGAGGAGAAGAGGATGAACGCGGACAGGTCCAGGTCCTGGGTGAGCTCGTGGAGGTTCACCACGGCGTCCACCTTGGGCCGGAAGACCCCCTGCGTCCTGGGGACGGTGAGGGTGTCGATGAGGCCGTCGTCCAGGACACCGGCCGCGTGCACCACCGCGGTCAGCGGGTACTCGGCGGGCAGCCCGTCGAGGAGCTCCCGCAGCGCGCCACGGTCGGCGACGTCACAGGCCGCGACGGTGACCCGCGCGCCGAGCGCGGTCAGCTCGTCCCTCAACTCGGCCGCGCCGGGGGCCTCCAGGCCGCGACGGCTGGTCAGCACCAGGTGCTCGGCGCCGCCACGGGCGAGCCAGCGGGCGAGACGGCCACCGAGTGCACCGGTACCACCGGTGATCAGGACGCTGCCGCGAGGCTCCCAGGTGCGGGCCGGCCGGGCGTCGCCCAAGGGGGCCCGGACGAGCCGTCGGGCGAAGACACCGGAGGCGCGCACCGCCACCTGGTCCTCGTCGCCCGAGCGCCCGATCAGGCCGACCAGGCGGTTCAGCGCCCGCTCGTCGAGCGCGTCCGGCGACTCGGGGAGGTCGACCAGACCGCCCCAGCGCTGTGCGTACTCCAGGCCGACCACTCGGCCCAGACCCCACACGAGGGACTGCTTGACGCTGCCGACCCGGTCGGAGCGGCCCACGGACACGGCTCCGGTGGTGGCGAGCCACAGCGGCACATCGATGTCGATGTCGCTCAGCGCCTGGACCAGGGCCACGGTGCCGGCGAAGCCGCGTGGAATGCCCGGGTGTTCGGCCGGCGCCTCCTCGTCCAGCGCGAGCAGGGAGAGCACTCCGTCGATCGCGAGCGTCCCTTCCTGCTCGTCTCCGTCCGCGGACGGAGTGCCGGGGGCAGCGGCCCGCAGGAGTTCGACCAGCGACGACCGCTCCGGCTCCGCCTCGTCCAGGTCGACCCGCACCATGCGGGCACCGTGGCGCTCCACGTCCCGCGCGATGCGCTCGGCCAGTTCACGAGCGGCGTCTACCGGCGGGACGACGACCATCCACGTACCGGTGATCGGGGCGCCCCGCTCCTGCTCGGAGCCGGACGACGGCTGGTCGATGACGGGCTTCCAGTTGATCCGGTAGCGCCAGTTGTCGACCGTCGAGCGGTCACGCCTGCCCCGCCGGTAGGACGACAGGGCGGGCAGCACCGCGCTCAGCGGCGCCTCCCCGTCGAGCTCCAGCGTCCGTGCCAGTCCCTCCAGGTCCTCGCGCTCGACGGCCTCCCAGAACCGGGCGTCCACCGCGTCGGCCTCGGATACGGGGCCGTTGCCGAGCCCACCGTCCTCGGCCGCCTGCGGCCAGTACCGCTGCCGCTGGAAGGCGTACGTCGGCAGGTCCACCTGGCGGGCCCCGTTTCCGGCGAACACCTTCCGCCAGTCGACGTCGGCCCCATTGACATGCAGTTCGGCGATCGAGGTCAGGAACCGCTCCAGGTCACCCTCGTCGCGGCGCAGTGTGCCGATGACCACGGCCTGGGCCTCAGCGGCCTCCACGGTCTGCTGGACGGGAAGGGTCAGCACGGGGTGCGGGCTCACCTCGATGAACACGCCGTGGCCGTTGTCGAGGAGGGTGCGGGTGGTGGTCTCCAGCTCGACGGTCTGCCGCAGGTTGCGGTACCAGTACTCGGCGTCCAGACCGGCGGTGTCCACCAGCTCACCGGACACCGTCGAGTAGAACGGCACCTCCGGCACGCGCGGCTCCAGGTCCGCCAGGACCTCCAGCAGCTCCTCCCGGATCGCCTCCACGTGCGCGGAGTGCGAGGCGTAGTCCACCGGAACCCGGCGAACACGGATCTCCTCACCCTCCAGCTGGGCCACCATCTCGTCCAACGCGCCCGGGTCACCCGAGACCACGACCGAGCCGGGGCCGTTGACCGCCGCGACGGATATTCCACCGTCCCAGGCGGCGATACGGTCCTTGACCTGGTCGACCGGCAGTCCGACCGACACCATGCCGCCACGACCCGCGAGACCGGCCGCGATGGCCTGCGACCGCAGGGTCACCACCTTCGCGGCGTCCTGCAGCGAGAGCGCACCGGCCACGCAGGCCGCGGCGATCTCGCCCTGGCTGTGGCCCATCACGGCGTCGGGCTCGACACCCATCGAACGCCACAGCTTCGCCAGCGACACCATCACCGCGAACAGCACCGGCTGGACGACGTCCACCCGGTCGAATCCGGGAGCGCCGTCGGCGCCACGCAGCACCTCGGTCAGCGACCAGTCCACGTAAGCCGACAGGGCCGTCTCGCACTCGGCCATCGCCTCAGCGAAGACCGGCGAGCTTTCGAGCAAGCCCACCGCCATGCCCATCCACTGCGCACCCTGACCGGGGAAGACGAACACCGAACGGCCCGGCTCCTCGACGGCGCTCGCGCGGACCACACCCGGTGCCTTCGCACCCTCGGCCACCGCCTCCAGGCGCTCGAGGAGTTCCTCTCGGCCGGTTCCGGTCACCGCGGCCCGGTACTGGAACGCGGACCTGGTCGTCGCCAGGGAGTGGGCCACATCGGCGGCACGCAGCTCCGGGCGCTCGGCCACGAACTCCCGCAGCCGGTCCGCCTGGGCCCGCACCGCGTCGTTGCTCTTGCCCGCCACGATCCACGCCACCGGACCGTCGGCCACCTCGGCCTCGGCGGTCTCGGCCGCCTCGACCTCAGGAGCCTGCTCCAGGATGGTGTGCACATTGGTGCCGCTCATGCCGAACGCCGACACACCCGCGCGTCGCGGATGCCCGGTCTCCGGCCACGGCCTGGCCTCGGCCAGCAGCTCGACGTCGCCCTCCGTCCAGTCGACGTGCGGCGAGGGCTCGTCGAGGTGCAGGGTCTTCGGCAGAACGCCGTGCCGCATGGCCATCACCATCTTGATGACGCCACCCACGCCGGCGGCCGCCTGCGAATGGCCGATGTTGGACTTGATGGCGCCCAGCCACAGCGGCTGGCCCTCGGGGCGCTCCTGACCGTAGGTGGCCAGCAGCGCCTGGGCCTCGATCGGGTCCCCCAGCGAGGTGCCCGTGCCGTGCGCCTCCACCGCGTCGACCTCGGCGGCCGACAGGCGGGCGTTCGCCAGCGCCTGCCGGATGACCCGCTGCTGCGAGGGGCCGTTGGGCGCCGTCAGGCCGTTGGACGCACCGTCCTGGTTCACCGCGCTGCCCCGCACCACGGCGAGGATCGGGTGTCCGTTGCGGCGGGCGTCCGACAGCCGCTCGAGGACGAGCATGCCGACGCCCTCGGCCCAGCTGGCGCCGTCCGCGGCGGCCGAGAACGGCTTGCTGCGGCCGTCGGAGGCGAGCGCGCGCTGGCGGCTGAACTCGACCAGCGACATCGGGGTGGACATCACCGTGACACCACCGGCGAGGGCCAGCGAGCACTCGCCCTGGCGCAGCGCCTGCCACGCCAGGTGCAGGGCGACCAGCGACGACGAGCACGCGGTGTCCACCGTCACGGCCGGGCCCTCGAGGCCCAGGGTGTAGGAGATGCGGCCGGAGAGCACGCTGGGCGAGACACCGGTGCCGATGTAGCCCTCGACGCTCTCCTGGGATCCGGCGAGGACGCCGCCGTAGTCCTGGTAGGTCACACCCGCGAAGACGCCGGTCTGACTGCCCTTCGCGGAGACCGGGTCGATACCGGCCCGCTCCAGCGCCTCCCATGAGGTCTCCAGCAGCAGTCGGTGCTGCGGGTCCATCGACAGCGCCTCACGCGGCGAGATCCCGAAGAACGCCGGGTCGAACTGGCTGGCGCCGTGCAGGAAGCCACCTTCCTGCGTGTAGCACTTGCCCGGCTCGTCCGGGTCCGGGTCGTAGAGGTTCTCCACGTCCCAGCCGCGGTCGGTCGGGAAGGGGGAGATGCCGTCCCGGCCCTCGGCCACCAGGTTCCACAGGTCCTCGGGGGTGGCCACCTCTCCGGGGTAGCGGCAGCTCATCCCCACGATCACGATCGGCTCGTCGTTGCCCGCCACCGCGACCGGCACCGGCTGCAGCGCTCCGGTCTGCGCGCCGAGCACCTCGGCACGGGCGAACTTGGCCAGTTCGGCGGGGGTCGGGTAGTCGAACACCGCGGTCGCCGGGAGGCGCAGGCCCGTGGCCTTGCTCACCCGGTTACGGAACTCGACGGCGGTCAGCGAGCTGAAGCCGATGTCCTTGAACGCCTGCGATCCCTGCACCGCGTCGGCGGAGGCATGTCCGAGCACCGCCGCGACATGGGTGCGGATCACATCGAGCATCACCCGGTCCTGCTCGGGCTCGGAGAGCCCGGTCAGCCGCTCCCGCAGCGCGGCGAGCGGTCCGGAGTCCGATCCGGCACCCCGCTTGGCGGCGCGCCGTGCGGTCTTGCGCCGACGGGCGGGCTTGGCGGGGGTTTCCTCGGCTGGGGTGTCTGTGACCACCTCGGCCGGGGTGTCGGTGGCCACCTCTGCTGAGGTGGCGGTCCCGGCCTCATCCGACGCCGGGATCTCCACCTGCTCCGTGACGACCTGGCGCAGCGTCAGCGTGTCCGCGGAGAGCACGGCTTCGCCGGCCCCGTCGACCGCGGCCAGGGAGAGGGTCTCCGGACCGGTGCGGGCGAGCCGGACGCGCAGCGCGGAGGCACCGGCGGCGTACAGCGACACCCCGGCCAGGCTGAACAGGATGCGGCCGCGCCCCACGCCGTCCAGCACTCCGAGGCCGAGCGGTTGCAGCGCCGCGTCCAGCAGGGCGGGGTGCAGCCCGAACCGCTGGGCCTCCACGACGGACTCCTCAGCCAGGCTGACCTCGGCGAACACCTCGTCATCGCGCTGCCAGACGGCTCGGAGGCCACGGAACGAGGGTCCGTAGACGAGGCCGTTGCCCGCGAGCAGCTCATACAGGCCGTCCACATCGACGCGCTCGGCGCCGGGCGGGGGCCATGCGGTGGAGTCGAAGCGCGCCGCCCCTTCGGCGGTCGCGGCATCGTCCGGCTCCGGGGCGAGCACACCGCTTGCGTGGCAGATCCACTCGTCCTCGCCCTCCGGCTCGGCCGCCCGCGAGTACATCTCCAGCGAGCGGGTGCCGGACTCGTCCTCCTCGCCGAGGACGAGCTGGATCTGGACGCCGCCCCCTCGGGGGAGGACCAGTGGCGCCTGGATGACCAGCTCTTCCACCTGGCCGAGGCCGACCTCGTCACCGGCGCGGATGGCCAGTTCGACGAGGGCCGTGGTGGCCAGGACCGCCTCGCCGCGCAGGACGTGGTCCGCCAGCCAGGGCTGGGTGTGCAGCGAGAGCGTTCCGGTGAACACCAGGCCGTCGGCGCCCGCGAGGGGGACGGCTCCGCCCAGCAGCGGGTGGTCGGCCGGGTCGAGGCCGAAGGCGGCGGCGTCTCCCGCGGAGGCGCCGGGCTCCAGCCAGTAGCGCTGGTGCTGGAACGCGTAGGTCGGCAGGTCCACGCGGCGGGCGCCGCGTCCGGCGAAGAAGGCCCGCCAGTCGACGGTTTCGCCGTGGACGTGCGTCTCGGCGAGGGCCGCGACGAGCGCCTGCGTCTCGGGGCGGTCCTTGCGCAGCACCGGAACCAGCAGGGGGGCCGGTGTGTCGTCGGCCGCGATGTCGTCGACCGGTTCGGTCAGGCAGTCCTGGGCCATCGCGGACAGCACGCCGTCGGGGCCCACCTCGATGTACGCGGTGACGCCCTGCGCTTCGAGCGCCCGCACCCCGTTGAGGAACCGGACGGTCTCCCGCACATGGCGCACCCAGTACTCCGGCGAGCACACCTCTTCGGCACCGGCCTGCTCACCCGTGACATTCGAGATGAAGGCGATGGACGGCGTCTGGAAGGACAGGCCGGAGACGACGCCGCGGAAGCCGTCCAGCATCACGTCCATGTGCGGCGAGTGGAAGGCGTGGCTGACCCGCAGCCGGCGGGTCCTGCGGCCCCGCTCCGTCCACTGTCCGGCGATCTCCACCGCCGCGGCCTCGTCGCCCGCGATGACCACCGCGGTCGGGCCGTTGACGGCGGCGATGCTCAGCTCGGCCTCACGACCGGCCAGCGACGCCGCGATCTCCTCCTCGGACGCCTCGATGGCGACCATCGCCCCACCGGCCGGCAGGGCCTGCATCAGCCGGCCACGCGCGGCCACCAGCGTGCAGGCGTCCTCGAGCGAGAACACCCCGGCCACATGGGCGGCGGCGATCTCACCGATGGAGTGGCCGATCAGCACATCCGGGGTGATGCCCCAGTGCTCGAGCAGCCGGAACAGCGCCACCTCGACGGCGAAGAGGGCGGGCTGGGTGAAGGCCGTCTGGTCGAGCAGCTCGGCGTCCGCACTGCCCTCGGCCGCGAACATCACCTCGCGCAGCGGCCGGTCGAGCACCATGTCCAGCCGTGCGCACACCTCGTCCAGGGCGCGGGCGAACACCGGGAAGGCGTCGTACAACTCCCGGCCCATGCCGAGACGCTGGGCGCCCTGACCGGTGAACAGGAACGCGGTCTTGCCGGCCGTGGCCGCCTGCCCCTGGACGACGCCTGGGGCGTCGTCGCCCGCGGCGACGGTCTCCAGGCCGCGCAGCAACGCCTCGCGGTCGGTGCCCAGCAGCACCGCGCGGTGCTCGAACACCGATCGCGTGGCGACCAGCGATTCGGCGATGTCCAGAACGCCGGACTCGGCCCCTTCGGACAGGTGGGCGCGCAACCGCTCGGCCTGGTCGCGCAGGGCTTCCGGGCTCCGGGCGGAGAGCACCCAGGGGGCCATGCCGTGGTCGTCGGCGGGGGCCGCCGGGGCGGGCTCCGCCTCGTCCGGTACGGGGGCCTGCTCGATGATGGTGTGCGCGTTGGTCCCGCTCACACCGAACGCGGAGACACCGGCCCGGCGCGGCTGCCCGGTCTCGGGCCACGCGGCGGCCTCGGTCAGCAGCCGCACCTCGCCCGCCGACCAGTCCACCTCGCGCGACGGCTCATCCACGTGCAGGGTCTGCGGCAGTACGCCGTGCCGCATCGCCATCACCATCTTGATGACGCCCGCGACACCGGCGGCGGCCTGGGTGTGGCCGATGTTCGACTTGATCGATCCGAGCCAGAGCGGCAGGTTCTCCGGACGCTCCTGGCCGTAGGTGGCCAGCAGTGCCTGGGCCTCGATCGGGTCACCCAGCGTCGTTCCGGTGCCGTGGGCCTCGATCACCTGGATGTCGGCGGCGGAGAGCCGGGCGTTGGCGAGGGCCTGGCGGATGACCCGCTGCTGTGATGGGCCGTTGGGGGCCGTCAGACCGTTGGACGCACCGTCCTGGTTGACCGCAGAGCCCCGCACGATCGCCAGCACCTGGTGACCGTTGCGCCGGGCGTCGGACAGCCGCTCGACGAGCAGCATGCCCACACCCTCCGACCAGCCCGTGCCGTCCGCCGCGTCCGCGAACGGCTTGCACCGGCCGTCGGGGGCGAGCCCGCGCTGCCGGCTGAACTCCACGAAGGCGGCGGGGTTGGTCATCACGGTGACGCCACCGGCGAGCGCCATGGAGCACTCGCCCTGGCGCAGCGCCTGCGCGGCCTGGTGCAGGGCGACCAGCGACGACGAGCACGCCGTGTCCACCGTCAGCGCGGGCCCTTCCAAACCCAGCGTGTAGGAGATGCGGCCCGACACGACGGAGGTGGCGCTGCCGGTCAGCAGCTGCCCTTCGAGCCCCTCGGGGATCTCGTGCAGCCCGGTGCCGTAGCCGGAGGTCGCGGCGCCGACGTAGACGCCGATCTGGTTGCCGCGCACGGACGCCGGGTCGATACCGGCCCGCTCGAACGCCTCCCAGGACGTCTCCAGCAGCAGTCGCTGCTGCGGATCCATGGCGAGCGCCTCACGCGGCGAGATCCCGAAGAACGCGGCGTCGAACTCGCTCGCCCCGTCGAGGAACCCACCCTCGCGGGCGTAGAAGGTGCCCAGGCGCTCCGGGTCGGGGTCGTACATCCCCTCGACGTCCCATCCGCGATCGGAGGGGAAGTCCGTGATGGCGTCCGTACCGGCCGCCACGAGGTTCCACAGCTCCTCGGGGCTGCGCACACCGCCGGGGAAGCGGCAGCTCATCCCGACGATCGCGATCGGGTCGTCGTCGACCGGGGCCGGCACCGCCGACGGCACGGCCACCGCTCCTTGCGTCCCGAGCACCTCGGCACGCAGATGGTCGGCCAGCACCGTGGCACTCGGGTAGTCGAAGACCAGCGTGGCCGGAAGCACCAGCCCGGTCTCCGCGTTCAGCCGGTTACGGAACTCCACGGCCGTGAGCGAGTCGAAACCCAGCTCCTTGAACGCACGCGCGGGCTCCACCGCCTCCGCGCCCGCGAAGCCGAGGACCGCGGCGGCGTGGGCGCGCACCAGGTCGAGGAGGGTCCGGTCGATCTCGGCCTCGGTGAGCCCCGTGAGGCGCTCCCGCAGTGCCGAGCCGGCCGAAGTGCCTTCGGCGCTTCCGGCGTTCGCCAGCGCTCGCTGGACCTCGGGCAGATCGCCGAGCAGCGGGCTGGGCCGCCCGATGGTGAACGCGGGGGCGAAACGCTCCCAGTCCACATCGGCGACCGTCACCACACCCTCGTCACCCGCGACCGCCCCCTGCAGAGCGGCGATCGCCAGGCCCGGCGCCATCGTGGGCAGACCGCGGCGCGCCAGCTGGTCGCCCTCCTCTCCTGCCGCCATGCCGCCCTCGGCCCAGGGGCCCCAGGCCACGGCGGTACCGGCGAGACCCCGCGCACGGCGGTCCTCCACCAGCGCGTCCAGGTAGGCGTTGGCCGCACCGTAGGCCGCCTGGCCACCACTGCCCCACACACCCGCGATCGAGGAGAACACCACGAACGCGTCCAGCTCACGGTCGCCGAGCAGCTCATCCAGGTTGACGGCGCCCGCCACCTTGCCGGAGACCACGGCGGCGGCGTCGGCCAGCCCGGTCTCGGCCAGCGGCCCGGCCGCGTTGGCGCCCGCCGCGTGGACCACCGCCGTCAGCGGAAGCTCCTCCGGC